>JAUYSY010000018.1 GCA_030696155.1 Alphaproteobacteria bacterium
TCCAAGAATAGGCTTGCCGTCTTTTCCAAGAGGGATCGCTTTATCAATGGGTTTGCCATCTTTTCCAAGAGGAGGTGTTGTTGACTTAAATAGAGCATCAGTAGAAACAGCAGCTGGACCTACGGGCGGTAAAGCTGCAGGTGCAATTGGTGCCACTCCGGGATCAGCTGGTGGTGCAACTGGTGCTACGCCAGGATCAGCTGGAGGTGCAACTGGTGGTGCAACTGGCGCTACGCCGGGATCAGCTGGTGGTGCAACTGGTGGTGCAACTGGCGCTACTCCGGGATCAGCTGGAGGTGCAACTGGTGGTGCAACTGGTGGTGCAACTGGTGGTGCAACTGGCGCTACGCCGGGATCAGCTGGAGGTGCAACTGGTGGTGCAACTGGTGGTGCAACTGGCGCTACGCCGGGATCAGCTGGTGGTGCAACTGGCGGCACTATAACTGGCGGCACTACAGGCGGCACTATAATGGGTGGTTGTGTATTATCGATAATAATGGGTGGTTGTGTATTATCAATAATTACCGGTGGCTGGGTATTATCAATAATTATCGGTGGTTGGGTATCGATAGGTGGCAATAAACCGCCTAATATACCCCCCAAAAGATTTACTGTATCATCAATAATTATTGGTGGCGCAAAGCCGGGATCCATTGGAGGTGGAGGCATAAAGCCTGGATCCAGAGGTGGTGGAGGTGGAGGCATAAAACCGGGATCCATAGGGGGCGGAGGCGCTTCTGGTATTACGACAACTGGTGGTTGAGGTGCTGCAGGCACAACAATAACATTAGGATCTTGTGGAGGCGCCTGCTGAATAATAGTTTTTGTTTTAGGTGGTTTGGGCTTCTTAACAGGCGTGCTAAAAAGCGTTACGCCTTCGGGTTTAATTTCTTCTTTTGATCCACAAGCTTGTGGATTATTCATTTTATATTCAGCATTATTACATGCATTTTTTGCGTCCTCACTCTGACAGAAAGGAACATTATCTTCCCTATAACTTAAATATGAACATGGGAAAGTATTATCAGATTTTTGACATGATTCTGTATTGTTTTCTCTAAAATTAGTATTAGAGCAAATATTTATTTTATCTAATGCTGTGCATGTCTCACTATTTTCATCACGAAATGCTTGAACACTACACGGGTTTTTTTGGACAAGCTCAGTACACATGTCCTGATGATCGTTAAGATATTCTTGATATTGACACGGATTCGTCGGCGCTGTGGCTTCTTCAGCTTGAATTGTCGTCGGGCTAAGTGATAAGAGAAACAAACTTAAGCCGAGACAAGCCATCTTTATCATTTTCATAATAGACAACCTCCAGAATTATTGTTTTCTACTATAATATTACCATAATATGGATATAAATGTTATATAATTTTAATCTATACTTACATTTAGTATTATAATTACTTTTTTCTGCAAAAAATTATGAATCCATTCATTGATATTGTTTATAAATTCTGTTTGCTTTATGATGGGTCACTTATGGTGTTAAAATTTTTATATACATGGAATATCGATGTCTTTATCTAAAAAATTACAAGCAATACTAGAACGTTTTAAAGAACTGGAAGCAGGGCTTGAAAAAGCATATGAATTAGATGTTCAAACTTATACGAATTTAACGAAAGAAGTATCTGAAATTAGGCCGATTGCTGAAAAAATCATTGAACTTCAAAACGTTGAAAGTGAGCTTGCTGATTTAAAAAATCTTTTAGATGACCCCAATACAACAAATGACTTTAAAGAAATGGCTGACGATGAATATCAGGCATTAAGAAAAAAACTACCTGAATTAGAGCATGAAACTCAAATTTTATTGTTGCCCAAAGATCCAATTGATGAAAAAAATGCAATCCTTGAAGTACGCGCAGGAACTGGTGGCGAAGAAGCTGCCTTATTTGCAGCCGAACTTTTTCGCATGTACCAACGTTATGCGGAAATTAAAGGCTGGCGTTTCGAAGTGCTTAATTTTGATGATACGGGTATTGGCGGTATCAAAGATGCAAGTGCGACTATTGCAGGGCAAGGTGTTTTTGGACGTCTGAAATATGAATCGGGTGTGCATCGTGTACAACGTATTCCTAAAACGGAATCAGGTGGGCGTATTCATACGTCAGCGGCAACCGTCGCTGTATTATCTGAAGCTGAAGACATCGATGTCCACATTGAAGAAAAAGATTTAAGGATTGATGTCTTCCGTTCCAGTGGACCAGGCGGACAATCCGTTAATACAACCGATTCTGCAGTCCGTATAACCCACATTCCCACGGGCATCGTTGTACAACAACAAGATGAGAAGTCACAACATAAAAATAAAGCGAAAGCCCTTAAAATTTTACGTGCCCGTATTTTTGAAGTAGAACGGCAAAAAGTAGATCAAGAACGTGCTCAATCCCGAAAATCTCAAATTGGTTCAGGTGACCGCTCTGAACGCATTCGTACTTATAATTTTCCGCAAGGTCGTGTATCAGATCATCGTATCAATTTAACACTTTATAAAATTGATCAAGTGATGGAAGGCAGCGGCTTAGATGAATTTATTGATGCGTTAACAACTGAAGATCAGGCGCAGAAATTAGCAGAAGCCAGCGAATAAAGTAAACTGCACACCTTATGGGCAGTTTATACAAATTATCAATCTACCGGAAAAAAAATAACTTTGGCTGAAACCTAACAAATATCCAGTCGTTTCCCTGAACAAGCGAGAAGCAAAGCTTCGAGCACAGATTCAGGGTCCAATTAACAATCATGATCGCAGATCATTACGCTATTTAAATAGTTTTGCCATGCTCTTACGAGCATGAGTTTCGTTTTGGGTCTACCGTCTTAAAGGTCAAGAGAAAAAACATTGTTTTTAGTTTTTTTTTAGCTGAAAATGAAACTTTTTTAAATAATGTTAAGTTAACCACAGGGCCCACAACCCCTGCCCAGCTTAGCTATAATGGCTGCTGGGAGGGCTGTGGACTTGTGGATAACTTACTCTTTCCAATTTTCTCCAGATTTAAGCATTGCATTCAGTGTGATAAGCATTTTTCGCATCACTGCAACAAGACCTACTTTTCTTGGTTTTCCTTTTTCCACCAGGCGTTGATAAAAAGATTTCATTCTAGCGCTGTGAACCGTTCCTACTAATGCGGACATATAAAGCATTCGTCTAACTTCAAATCGTCCAAACTTAATACTTGATTTCTTTGCACTTTTGCCGCTTTCTCTTGTGATTGGTGCAACACCTACCAAAGCTGCTATTTCGCTTTTATTTAATTGTCCTAATTCTGGAAGTTCTGCTAATAAAGTTTGTGCGACACATGGCCCAACACCGCTCATACTTATCAATATGTTGTATTTTTTAAGAAGAACGTCGTCGTTTTGAATAATGTTTTTTAATTCTTTTTCAATCGTTTTTATTTCTTTTTCATAGTGATCAATAGATCTTTGAATAGAAGATTTAATATTTTCTAGCATTTCTGGATAAACTAAACGACATCTTTCTTGCTGGCGCATCATTTTTAATTGACGAAGGCGCCCATTATACCATTCCAATTCTTTTTGTGTTTTGGAAACAGGAGGTCTTATTTCATTTTCTTTAATAAACGCATCATAATCAGCTAATATTTTGGCATCAATTTTATCTGTTTTAGCTAATTTTCCACGTGCTTTTGCAAAAGAAACAACTTTGTTCGGGTGTGATATGTGAATTTTTATGCCCTTTTCTTCTAAAGGAATAATAGCTTTGAGCTCATATCCTCCCGTACTTTCAAGAACACATAATATTTCCTTGCCTAAAGGAACTATATGTTTATCAATAAAAGTGGGAATGTCCTTTGAATCGACTCGATAAGATTTTTGTTGAACATGCACATCGATCCAATTTTTAGACACATCAATGCCAATAAAATGTTTAAAAGTAAAGTGTTCCATGGTATCCTCATCATCTATGTTGATCCATAGCGCCGGATTGTAAATTCGGATTTAGGTCCGTTCTACCGTTCGCGCTTAAGATCGTGGGCAGAAGCTTTAGGATCCAACCGACCTTTTAGGTCTGTCCTGAAATACAAAGTCTTCTGCCATTATCATGACTAATTTCACTCAATCATGCTAGATTTTTAAGATACAATCCTGAATCTGCGTATGAAGCTTCGCTTCAACGCGTTCAGGAAAACAAAG
>JAUYSY010000034.1 GCA_030696155.1 Alphaproteobacteria bacterium
CAAAAATTGCTCGAAAAAAATGAAATTCTTAAAACTGTTGAGCATAAAATACAAGAAAAATACAAAGAACTTGATCAAAAACGTGTAGATCTTGAAAAAGTTAAAAATAGTTTGTCCGAGATCAATAAAAAAATAGTTGAAGAAGATGAAAAGAAACTTCAAAGCCTTGTTAAGATTTATCAAACAATGAAGCCAAAGGATGCTGCACGTATTTTTGATAAATTGGATATGGTTGTGCTTTTAGACGTCATAAGTCGCATGAAAGAAGGTAATACAGCACCTATTTTGGCAAATATGAGCGCAGATCGTGCTCAAAATGTAACAATGTTTCTTGCGCAAAAACGCAAAACGTCTAAAACTGAAGAATAAGTTGTTAAAGTATTTTCAAAAAAGTTAAGTAATTTCTCTTTTAGAGAATCACTTCTTCTTCCTACGTCTCACTCTCCTCTTGTTACGTTCCGTGACTTGTTCGTGGGATCCAGAAAGCGCCCCAAAATTCTCGATAAACGATTTTCAACACACTTTTGCATCATGGATCCCGCGAACAAGTCGCGGGACGTAGGAAGGGGGTGTGGGGTTTATGCTCATGGGTAATGATAAAATCGTGACATATAGGCCCTTATTGAATTTCAATACACTCTCATAAAGTTACTTTTTCACAACAAAACCATCATCAATATATTTATCGATATCTAAATGCCCTTCATCAAGTGCTATCTGACGTGCATTACGACCTTGTGCGTCTATATCATCCACATTCGCCCCTTTTTCAATAAAATACTTCATTTCTTCTAATTTGCTTTCTTTACAACACACTAAAAAAGGCGTCATCCCATCAGCATTTTTGATATGAATATTTGCACTAAATTGCTCAATTAATTTAACAAATTTCCACATAGGTACAGCTTCTTTTGAAGACGCGAAATTAAGAAGTTTTTCATTAAAAACATCGTGATATTTTTCAATCAATGGGCTTGATTTAAAAAGGTTGCAAAGACGTTCCATGAAAAGGCCATCATGATTATATTTAAAAGCACTATGTATCATTTTTTCATAAATATCTTCACCATTCGTGATTGCACCTTTGGATAATAAATAATCTACATTTTTTACATTAACCGCTTCAATCGCTAAATCAATGGGTTTTTTGCCATTTAGATCTTCTTCATTGACATCAAAATTTAGTTCTTCAAGAAAAAACTTAACAAGTTCAAGAGTTGCACCGCTTGATACTCTATGAAGAGCATTTTGATCTAAATTATTTTTGGCATGGATATTAGCGCCAATATCTAAAAGATATTTTGCCATCTCAGTTGTGCGTACAGAAGAACATAGAAGGGGGGTATGACCTGAATTATCTCTTGTTTCAATATCGATATTGGGATTTTTAGTATATAAATATTTAAGAACACCAAGTTTCTCAAAAAGACAGGCTTGATTGAATGCTGTGAGTCCTTGATAATCTTTACTTTCAATAGGCACATTTAATGAAAATAAATAATCTGCAAATTCTTGCCATTCAGGATTATCACCATCTCTATCATCATCGCAGATTAAATTATGAAGATAAGTGTATTTATTGTATGGATTTTGAAAAGAAGGATCAATCTCTTTAATCGTTCCAAAATATTTAAATAAGTCTAAATGACAATATTCACAAGCAATTTCAGGAAGTGTGCTGGAGTGTTTTCCACTTGCTTTAAAAGGAAGATCAGATTGTTGCGCACAAAACCATTTGACAATGGACATATGGCCATATTGTGTCGCTTTTCGATGTGATCCCGATTTGATGGCATCATCGATGCCAATACGTTGAATAAAACCTAATAATCCAAATTGAGACGCTAATTCTACAAGTTTTTTCTTTTCTATTGAAAAAGAAGGCGGTAAATAATTTAGCCAGTCAAAATATTTTTTGATGGCCTCGTTTTGACTTTCTTCAAGCGTATGAAATAAAGTATAAACAGCTTTTTGGGCTTTTAAATCGATTTGCGGAAAAGTTGATTTAATCATAAGTGGAATATGGGGATAAAGATGTTCCCATTTATTTCTAATGATATGATCAATGGCGAGCGATGCTTGTTGAAGATTTTGTAAATTCAGTCCAAAAATTTGCGTGGATGAAAGCTCATTTTTGTATGAAAATTCAGTATTAGCGATTAACCAAAAAAGAAGATGCTCTGGCAATGTTGTTAAATCAATTTTTTTAAATAATTGATCCACATTTTCAGAAAAGTTCCTAATTTCAAAATGCCCATCCAAAAAAAGCCATTTGAAACTTGCTTCGTCATTGATATAAAATCTAATGTTTGAAAAAAGGCTGTTAAGTTCTTTTTTACCTTCCACTTTCCATTTTAATTCAAAATTTGAATGTGAAAAAAATGTACAAAGATGTGTTAATTTTTCTGCCGCCAAAGTGAAAATTTCTTGTTCACCCTTTGGCCAGATTTTATTTAAACAAGCATCAGGCATCAATCTTGCTAATACATTTAACATATTGACGATGCCTGTCCCTTGAATATTACAAACATCTTGACGATATTTTATTCTTAAAGAAGGATCTGCGTTTTCATCATTTTGATTTGAAACAATATTGCTAAAATCTGCATGCGCTTGTCTTGTGCCAGCGAGAGAAATATGAGGATATTTTTTAAAAAATGCCTTCAAATCATCCTTTATAGAAATGGAATCCAAAATATTAAAATTAATTCTTCCTTTTTCACCCAATACATAATACAGAAAATTTAAAAGAGAGATTTCACCACAATCAGGATAAGCAATTTTTTTGCCATTATGTTCAAAAAATGTCGAAATATAATTGAGTGGTTTAGGCACTTTTTGTTCAAAAAATATATAGCCTAAGATCAATTTTAAAGTCTCATTTAGATCTTGATTGTTTTCCTGCTGTGATAAAATCTTTTGCTTCAGTGCATCATAATCAGTGCGTTCAAAATGACTCAAAATTTTGTCTTGTTTAAAAAGCCAGTCAAAATGTTGATAGATTTCATCAGCATTATCGGCGATTTTTAAAGCAAAAGCCATTAAAGAAGGTATGACGACAGAAGAAGGATATTTATCTGCAAAGCTTCCATCATTTTCTGCGATGATTGCTCGGGTTAAAATGTTAATAAAATCTCTATTAATTTTGTTAAAGTCATTACGTTTATTATTTTTAAGTTTTCTATTGCCAATTTTAGGGTTTTTTTGACTTAATTCAGGCAATATTGCATTAATAGTCGTTTTAAATTCTTCTTTATTAATTTTATTTGTTTTAAAATGTGTAACAGCAAAAATAATGTTGTTTAATTTTTGTAAATCTTTGTCTTGGGTTATGTATCCAATAGGATCATAATCACGTGCATTATGCACTAAAATATAACCATCCAAAGAAGGAAAAAGATATTGAAGAAGTCCTGAGATTGGATCTTGAGGATTGCTTAATTCTTTGCCGTCAAAACAAGGATAAGGCTTAAGATCAGGATGCGTATTTGACGTAAAATGCCCAAAAAAACGAATATTCTTAATAAGATCTGAAATAAAATCTATTTGTCCCCAGATGGGTGAGATCTCTTTATATTCATCTTTTGTATTTTCATAAAGGGAAAAAGTTTGCTCTATGGGAATATCTGCATGAATCTTTTTGATAAAACAGAGGGACAAAAGAAAAATAATGGATAATTTTTTCATTGGAAACACAACATTCATTTGAAATTAATGATACCGAATCGTAGAATGATGTTGCAAAAAAGTCAAATTTTAATTTTATAATTAATAAGCACTGAAAAAATCTAAACCTTCAGTAATTCTTCGATTTTCTCAATCAATACATTGCCCAGATGCTCAACATCAACAATGGTTAATGCATGCGCATATGATCGTGTTACATCGTGACCAATGCCAATCGCCACAAGTTCAACATCCGATCTATTTTCGATCCATTTCGCACAATCGGTTAAATGCCGATCAAGATAATTACCAGGATTGACAGATAATGTTGAATCATCCACGGGGGCACCATCTGATATAACAATCAAAATACGCCTTTGTTCCGTTCGATGGCTAAGGCGTTGATAAGCCCAAAGAAGTGCCTCTCCATCAATGTTTTCTTTCAGTAAACCTTCACGCAACATCAAACCCAAGGAACGTCGCGCGCGTCGCCAAGGTGCATCCGCTGCCTTATAAATAATATGACGTAAATCATTCAAGCGACCCGGATAATCTTGCTTTCCTTCGCGAATCCACTTTTCGCGTGATCTGCCACCTTTCCAATTGACCGTTGTATAGCCAAGAATTTCAACTTTAACTTCACAACGTTCGAGTGTACGTGCGAGAATATCAGCACACATTGCAGCAATGGCAATGGGTTTACCACGCATTGATCCTGAATTATCAATGAGTAACGTTACAATTGTATCTTTAAAAGGCGCTTCTTTTTCTTTACGGTATGCTCGCGGTGACAATGGATTCGTAATCACACGATGTAATCGTTGACTGTCCAAAAATCCTTCTTCTAAATTACAATCCCAAGATCGTGCTTGTTTGGCCAATAATCGTCGCTGCAATCGATTCGCAAGACGTGTAATGCGCAACGACAATTGATCCAATTGTTGATCAAGCAAATGCCTAAGGCGTGTTAATTCTTCCGGATAACAAAGATCTTCAGCATGAATAATTTCATCAAATTCAGTTGTAAATATTTGATATTGAAGATCTTTATGGCCTTCAAAAAAGGGATAAAAAGGATTTTCGGCACTTTGTGCTTTATCATGATGAGAAAAAATGCTCGATCTTTCAAGAATTTTACTGGGACCCGCATCACCTGATTCTTGTTTACGTTGGGCAAATCCTTGGGCAGGCGAATAACCAGACGAGGTTTTATCTTTATCTTGTTCTTTTTGACCTGATTTTGATTTTTTTCCGCCTTTATCTTTTTCAGAATCCTCTTCTGGATCAGCATTTGAATGCGATGCAAAATCACCTTCTAATGGCAAAATTTTAATAAAATCTTTAACAATTTCAGCAAATTTCACCTGATCCTTAATTTCAGCGGATAATTTTTGAAAATAATTTCCATAATGCTGACGTAATTCTGTTTCCCACAATTTTACAATAGGATAGGTCTTTGCTTCTGGTTTTAAGCCCGTTACTTTTTCCCACAATAAAAGCCTAAGCGATTCAATGAGTGTCTCAGGATTTTTAATAGGCTCTATCTGACGAATGTCAACGCTATGCGTTAATGCTTCATGAATATTATGCGCAATACCTTTATAATTTTGCGCCCCAATAGCTGAAACGCGTAAAACTTCTAATGCATCAAAAAGCGAGGATGCGCGATCTTCTTTTGGTCTTAATTGAAGATGATCATCCTTATTATGGTGCTTTAACCATAAAGCTGCAGCGTCAGCTTCACCACGACTTAGGGTGATTTCGTTTAAATTTTCAGAAGTGCTTGGCGCATAAACCCGGCCTTCAAGATGACCTTGCCTGCGCATCAAATGAAAATTGTCTTTGGTGAATTCAATTTTAGCAAGATGATCCCCAGAAACAGCCCTATAAGCTGCTGATATAATTTGCTTAAATTCTTGCTGAGGATCCTCTTTTTTCGTCATTTAGTAATTATACTTTCTTGGAGCTCTTGCCCAAAACAACGTTGAAAATATTCTGCAATGATGGATTTTTCTATATCATCACAACGATTTAAAAAACTGACTCTAAAGCCATAAGCAATATCTTTAAATATTTCAGTATTTTCTGCCCAAGTAATCACTGTTCTTGGTGACATCACCGTTGAGATATCACCTGCAATAAAGCCAGTTCGGGTTAATTGTGCAACCGATACCATGGATTTAATTTTTTCACGCCCTTTGTCAGTATCGTAACTAGGTACGCGCGCTAAAACGATATCCATTTCTTCTTGATGGCTTAAATAATTTAACGACACGATAATGTTCCAACGATCAAGCTGTCCTTGATTCAATTGTTGCGTACCGTGGTAAAGACCTGTTGTATCACCCAAACCAATTGTATTGGCTGTTGCAAAAAGTCTGAAAGCTGGATGTGGTTTCACAACCCGGTTTTGCTCTAAAATTGTCATCTTGCCTTCAGTTTCAAGTACGCGCTGAATCACAAGCATAACGTCTGGTCGTCCAGCGTCATATTCGTCAAATACAAGCGCCACTGGATTTTGTAAAGACCAAGGTAAAATACCTTCTTGAAATTCAGTTACTTGCTTGCCTTCATTTAAGACAATTGTATCGCGGCCCACAAGATCAAGTCTGCTGATATGACTATCTAAATTGATACGCACACATGGCCAATTAAGGCGTGCCGCTACTTGTTCAATATGTGTTGATTTTCCTGTACCGTGATAGCCTTGAATCAGAATGCGTCGATTGAACGCAAAACCAGCTAAAATTGCCAAGGTTGTTTCTGGATCGAAGCGATAGACAGGATCAATATCGGGTACGAATTCGCTTGTTTGACTAAAAGCAGGGACACTCCAATCACAATCAAAACCAAAGCTTTGACGAACCGAGATCCGAATGTCGGGTTGATCTAAAGAATGCGCTAAAATAGGGTTCATGATTGCCGCGTCTTTCCTTGTTGAACGAGATAATCGCGTAATAATGCATAAGCATTATTCACTTGTTTCAATTTTTCGATATTTTCGTCTGTTACCCCCATTAAATCGGGGTGATATTTCTTCACAAGATCTTTATATGTTTGACGTAATTTATCAAGCGCAAAAGGGAAATGAAGATTAAGAACAATCAACGATTGTTTGATATTTTCAGGGAGTTTAATCATAATTGGATCATGATTATAATCGGAAGGATTTAATTTTCCATGCGATCCAAAAGGCCAAGTTGGTTTTTGAAGGACAGCATCTTCTTTTAAATGAGCTTCAATTTGGTTCATGTTCATACCTGCATAATAATCCCATTTAGCATTATAATCACGAATATGCGGCATACAGAACCAATAATATTGTTGTAACGTTTGTTTTGATTGAGGTGCTTTAAATTTACCAATGCCATGACAGCCTGGAAAATCACATAATTTTTCAGAATCGTTAGATTTAGGGTCATTCAAAATAAAATATTTTAAATTGACTTCGATTTTTTTTGTTTGCGCCATGGCTCATTCTCCAACTTTTATATCTTAACGTTTGTTGAAAAAATCAGCAAATAAATACTTGTGAACATATCAAAAAGATAAAAAATCACCGCAAATCTCATGTTTAAAAATCGGCATTTCCAAATCATTTGGGTATAGAACAAAATCCCTGTGGCTCAATATCAAAAGCATTATTGAACTTTGTTGACATATTTTGAAATGCGACAAGAGCCGTTATTTCAACAAGCTCTTTTTGAGTAAAGTGTTCATTCATCCTTTGTTTTAAAGGAGCACTTAATTTTTGAGTTGAATCTGTCACAGCTTCTGTATATTCAAGAACAAGTTTTTCTTGTTCATCAAATAAAGTACTTGTTGGCCAATTTGGTAATGATTGCACTTTATTAAGATCGACGCCCCTTTTAACTAAAACCGATATATTAAGATCAATACAAAACGCGCATCCATTAATTTGTGAAACTCTAACAATAATTAAGGACCGTAATATTGGTGAAATGGGAGAGTATTTTCGATCTATAGAACTATATAACCGAGAAAGTGCCAAAAATATTTTAGGAGATTTTGCCCAAATCAAAGATGAGTTTAAAACATACCCATATTTTTTCTTTTGGAAATAGAATATAAGCCTAACATACCATGGATATTGGGTTAATATTGGATCTTTATTGGTCATTTTTTATCCCATTTTAAGCACGTTGTTGTTGGCGTTTCAAAATGCCAGTTAGTGAGATCCATGCTCATTTTTACGCCAATGTGCTTATAATTTTTTTTTAACCATATAGACGCAGCTTCACGTCCTTTTTCTTTTAATGTATTTAAAAAATCCACCCTAATATTAAATTTTGAATTTGAGCCTAATGTCGTCATAAATTTTTCATCACTTATCGTATGTAATCTTAATGTCGCATAAGGATTTTCCTGGTCGCACCATTTACCATCAGAGAGTTTTTGTATATTAAAAATGTTTCTTATTTCTCTCATAAGAGATGCATTAAAAGTTACTTCATTCATCCGATTTGCAATATCAGAAGATTTTTTTGGTATCCCTTTTCTTTCAATAGGATTAACGTGTACAATCATAAGATCTTTTGACGTACAATTATAAATAAGTGGTTCTAAAATAGGGTTTCCCATAAATCCACCATCCCAAAA
>JAUYSY010000036.1 GCA_030696155.1 Alphaproteobacteria bacterium
ATGAAAGAGAAAGTTTTGTTGCGGCAAAAGTTAAAGATAGAGTTATAGCACCCTTTTGTTATAAAGGAACCTGTAATACAAAGCTTTTTAATTTATGGCTTGAAAATCTATTAATACCTTTATTGACTCCTGGAAAAATTGATTGGTATGGACCTTTATCATCATTACAAACAAGCCCCAACCAACATTTGCAACGTTTTATAAAAGGCCAAAGCATTGATGAAGTTGAGTCAATAAAAGTCGTATCTGCCTAATAGTAAAATATTATAATTTTTAAAAATCTATATGCTTGTGTAATAGAATTCATATTGCTACTCTTGTTTGTCTAAAAATATAATAAAGGGAGCATCTTATGAGAATTGCATTGTTTTTATTAACAATCTTAAGCACATCTATATGTCTAGCTTTTGAACCTGAAATTGTCCACGAATTTTCTATTAAAAAAGATGAAGAACCAAATGCATCTTTGCGCGAACTTAAAGATAGAGAAGATAATCAATATATTCAGAATTATCAAGAACATGCTTTTAAATTTCACGTATCCGAACATATAAAAAATAACAAAAAAGATCTTACCGAGGATGAGTATAAAGAAACGCATGTATATAAAACGTTTGTAAATAGGGTAAATGAAATAGCCAATGATATGAAAGAAAAATTTCATAATAATATGGTTTCATTAATTATGATTTATTTGTCAGAGCAGCTAGTAGGTGGTACTTATTACCGTTTTGAAGATAATGGTATCATTCGCATGCTTGTTTCTTGTGTTGATCGCGAAGCAGATTTACCTGAAAAGAAATTCTGGAGACAATTGATAAATTATTTAGCAAATGCTGATCGTTTTCCTGGATATAATAGCTTAATAGTGATGGTCAAAAAAGACACAAAAGAACACTCAACGTTATTAGATGATAAAAAGTTGAAATTTGAAATAAATCCAGATTATACAGATCCAACACGTCCTGCATCTTTATTTACAGCTTTTGAACGCAAATTTTAAAAAAATTAAAGTATGTCAATAACAGGAATGATACCAGTCCCTCCTCCTACGCCCCGCGGTCAATTACCCATAAGTATAAACCCCACCCCCCTTCCTACGTCCCGCGACTTGATCGCGGGATCCATACGATCTTCCCTAAAGTTAACATTGTATAAATTGGACAATGAGATCTTCTTTAGTTACTTTCTGGATCCCGCGGGACTTGCCGCGGGACGTAGGAGGGGGGATAGAATTTACTCTAGTTACTTCACCTAGTTTTTAGAAAACAGATGAAGCATTAAGTAATCATCTGCACGTTGGACAACATTAATATTTTTACGTTTTCCCCAAACCAATGATTCTTGATGAAGCGGAATTTGCGCCATATCTTTTTGTTGGATTTGAAGTATTTCACGTACATATTCCTGACGTTTTGTGTCATCAAGTTCTACTTGCGCTTTTTGAATCATCTCATCAAGTTTCGGGTTAGAATATTTACCTATATTATATTTACCCTTTGTTTCACAAAGATTTGAATAAGGATCAAGGGCATCATAAGTACCTGGCATCCATCCCATAAGGTAAGATTCTGTATCACCACCTAAAACTTTTGCAAAATATTTCGACTTTGTTGTTGAATTCAACGTTAGTGTTATACCAACTTTTCGAAGCATAGCAGCAATTGCTTGTGCAATAGCTTCATCTTTAATGTAACGATCATTTGAATTATCAAAAGCCATTTTAAAGCCGTCTGGATATCCAGCTTCAGTCAATAGTTTCTTAGCCAATTCAGGATCATAAGGTAATCTTTTATCTAAATCTGCGTCATATCCATGAATCCCAGGTCCGATCATCAACGCTGTTGGTTTTGACGTTCCTTGCATGATTTTTTTCTGGATCGCTTCAATGTCGATTGCACGATATATAGCTTCTCTGACGCGGATATCTTGTAATGGGTTTTTACCTTTAATACCCGATGAAGGAAGTTCATTTAATCCTACATTGAGAACCATATAAATCGTATTAAGACTTGGTTTTGTTACTATTTCAAGCGATGAAACAGCCTCTACACGTGTCTTATCCTGCAAAGGAACGGGTGTTATAAGATCAAGTTCACCGGTCACAAGACCTGCAACGCGTGTTGCATCATTTGCAATTGGTTTAAAAATAGCGCGTTCAATATTGCCTTCAAATTTTCCCCACCAATTGTGGTTGCGCACTAGAATTGTTTGAATTTCAGGTTCTCTTTTTTCAAGTTTGAAAGGACCTGTTCCATTAGCATGCAAATCAGCATAGCCTTTTTCGTTTTTAGTAAGTTGCGCAACTTTAGTCGCATCATGTTTTTCACACCAAGATTTTGACATGATCATAAGACCGTAAAGTTCCGCTAAAAGAGTTGGGTTTGATGAATGTGTTTCAACTTCAACTGTAAAATCATCAACTTTGCGAATATCTTTTACGCTTGCAATAACTGCTTTAACATCTGAGCCTTCAGAAATAGAACGTTTATAGGAAAAAATAACGTCATCGGCCGTGAATGCTTCACCTTCATGAAATTTAACATTTTGGCGAAGTTTCATTTCCATTAAGGTTGGGCTTTTACTGATCCATGATTCAGCAAGACCTGGCACAATTTTTAAGTCTTTATCGAGTGTCACAAGAGTATCATAAACGTTATAAAGATAACCTGTTGTAATAACTTCATAAAGACCATAAGGGTCCATACTGTGGATATCACCTTTTAAAGAAAAAGTTAATTCATTAGCTTTTGATACTGCGGCATCCGCAGGATTGAATAAAAAAGACAGGCTTGCAATAAATGCAAAAGATAAAAAATAACGGCGCATTATTCCTCCAGAATGTAAACGTGACGTTGGTCATATCATCGGGATATACAAAGACAGAAAACTTGTCAATTAAAAACACATATATTTAGGAAAATGCTATATAGACGTCACTTAAAAACGCAGGTAAAAAAAGACGTGTATAAAAAAAGGGGAGAAATCTCCCCTTTATCCATCAATAAAGATATGTATTTCTATTGAATGTTAAAGTCTTTAATAAAGACCATATCGTCTGCACGAATAGGTGGGTTAAGCAAACGTTTGCTTACACCATATACAAACTTTTCTTGATGAAGCGTAATACTTGCAACATCTTCTTGCGCAATTTTCATAGCTTCGCTAATAAGTTCATTACGTTTTGTTGAATCCATTTCTTTATGAAGCTGATTAATCAGTTCGTCAAGTTTAGGATTTGAATATCCGCCAACGTTAAATTTACCTTGATCTCCACCTTTGCGTGTTGCCACTAGATTGTAATAGGCGTCATGTGCATCATAGGTCGTTGGGAGCCATCCAAGCATGTAGAAGTCAGTATCATACCCCAATACTTTGGCAAAGAATTTTGACTTAGTTTGAGCTGTTAAATTGACTTTTACACCGATTTTAGCAAGCATTTGTGCAACAGATTGGCAAATCATTTCATCTTTTGTGTAACGATCATTAGAGCAATCCATGGCAAGATTGAAACCATTTGGATAGCCTGCTTCAGACATTAAGTTTTTGGCTTTTTCAAGATCAAATTTCCATCTTGTATTAATATCTTGATTATAGCCATTAACACCTTTCGTTATAAAAAGCCCGTTTGGTTCTGAATAGCCACGCATGATTTTAGTTTTAATAGCTTCTATATCAATGGCATGTGCAAAAGCTTCACGAACACGTTTATCCTTAAAGGGATTTTTATCAAGTCCAGTTGATTTAAGCTTATCATCTGATTGATTCATACCAAGAAAAGTTGTTAATAAAGAGGGTGATTCAATTACAGCAAGTTTAGGATCGGATTCAATACGTTTGATATCCTGAATGGGTAATGGCGCCATTAAATCAACATCACCACTTAAAAGTGCCGCCACGCGCGTTGCCTCGGATGCGATCGGTTTGAATATCGCTTTATCAATATTGCCGCAATCCTTGCCCCACCAATCTTTATTTTTAAGAAGAACTATTTGGACTTCAGCTTGATAGGATTCAACTTTGTAAGGTCCAGTGCCATTAGCATGACGGTCAGCATAGCTTTCTTCTTTTTTGGTCGCATCTGAAACTTTCGTTGCATTGTTTTTTTCGCACCATGCTTTTGAAAAAATGAACATGCCATATAATTCTGAGGGCAACAAAGGATTCTGTGTTTTAGTAATGACATCAATTGTGTGATCATCAATTACTTTAATTTCTTTGATAGAGGCAACTGAGCCTGCGCTATCCGACCCAGGACCTGCGGCACGTTGGAAAGAAAAAACAACATCACTGGCTGTGAAAGGTGCACCATCATGGAATTTAACATTTTGACGTAAAATAAAGCGCCATGTCGTTGGATCTATATTTTTCCATTCAGTTGCCAATGATGGCACGAGTTCTAATTGAGTATTACGATCAACTAAAGGTTCGTAAACATTGCCATTAAAACTATGCGTTGGAATATCATACATTGTAAAAGGGTCAAGACTATGAGGTGAAGCTTTCAAAGCATAAGTCATCACATTTTCAGCGTCTGCAATCGTGTGAATACTAATTATCCCCAATAAGGTGAAAGTATAAAAAGCTTTTGTGAGGAATTTTTTTCCAGCATTTTTTTGTGGGGGATAGGATAACGATTTCATTTATAATCTCCATCAAATGAAATTTAAGTATGATATCTTAACCCAAAATATAACTTTATTAAAAGAATTATTTTAAAACACTGCTTTCATCGTAGAAACATGATTGATAGATTGTCAATCTACATAGTGTAATTGCGCCCCCGTGTTAAAAGCGAGAGAATGTCTCCTAGAGCAGAAGCTCCATGATTGAAACGAAATAACAACGAGGAGACATTC
>JAUYSY010000038.1 GCA_030696155.1 Alphaproteobacteria bacterium
CCAAAAGTCATCATCTGTACCAAAATCTATAGATAGGTTTCGATTATCGATAATTTTTTTTATCATTTGAAGAATCAAAAATGGATTGTTTTGTTCTAATACTTCTTTGATAAATTCTTCCTTTTGTTCTTCATCGCAATCAGAATTGAATCTAAGTGATTGGAATAATTCTATAAATTCACGAATAGTTTCATCCAGCAAACTTAGGGCAGAATTATCCGCATTAAGATTATTTAAAATTATTGTGTTTTCGGTTTGTTTTTTCTTGCTGCTAGGTTCTTCGGCATCTGCAGCGCGTTCTCTTTTTCCCAACATTCCATTCTTACTACTGTCAGATGGATCACCCCCATTATTGTCCATTGCAAAAGAAATTCCAGAAAACATGGTGTTCACGAATAACGAAAATATAAATAATTTTTTATGCATCTATTTTTCCTCAACAATAAAAAACTTTAATTTAATGGTAAATTCTATCATTTTTATTCTTGTTATGTCAATAATATTTACTTATTTTTATTAAATGATGATTTAGTGTTAAAGTATAATAAAGCATTTGTTGTAATGAATAGCTGAGTTTATGTTTAAGAATGAATTCAGCGTGTCCGATAAAACCATTTGATATTTTTATTATTTTTATTTTTCATATAAGTTTTGACAAAGCGGCCCTTTTCTTGCATATATTAATATAAGGAGAGGTTTGTTATGGATGACCAATCATTAAATTTAGCACCCGAAAGATTGCAACATCTTGTAGATGAGGCTGGCATTAAACGTCGGGATTTTATTAAAAATTCAGGATTGATTTTAGGAAGCGCTTTTATTGCTTCAGCTATGGCGCCAAATATACTTCTGGCCAAATTACAGCATAGAGATTCTATAGATAAAAAATTAAAGCTTTATAATCGTCATACGGGCGAGAGCCTTGATGTAGTGTTTTGTACACCAGAAGGCTATTGCACCAAAGGATTGGACGCCATTGATAAATTGATGCGCGATCATCGTCGTAATATCAAAGTACCGATGGATATAAAATTAATCGAAGGACTTTATAAGCTTTCACTTCTTTTGGGTCGCAATTTGCCTATTGAAGTTGTATGTGGTTTTCGTACTTATTTTACGAATAAACAAATTCGCGCCGTTGGCGAAAGTTATCACATGAAGGGTCAGGCAGTGGATATCCGTATCCAAGGAATTCAAACAGCACATCTTCAAAAAGCTGCAAAACTCGTTAAAATTGGTGGTGTAGGTTATTATCCAAGGGCAAAATTTGTGCATATGGATACAGGTGATATTCGTTTCTGGTAATAATAGTTTTTTAAATTTGGGTCTTTAAACTTTGAAAGTTGCGTTATGAGCACAGATGATCTTTTTACACGCCTTCAACTGGCGATGAAGAAAATTGAAACTTCAATGACTTTTCCAAATGCTGGGCCTAATGCTGAGCCCAATGAGAATGCAACGCAATTAAATGAAAAATTAGAATTAGCTGAGGCTCAAAATCGTAGCTTTTATGAAAAGATCAGCTATACTGACGCAAAATTAGCAAGTTTACAGCTTAAGCTTGAGCAAATGATAGAAGGATTGACATGAGCGGCAGAGTAACAATTACCATCAATGGTCGTAGCTTCCCCATTCATTGTAATGTTGGTGAGGAAGATAGAATTAAAGAGCTCGCTTTCTATGTTGATGAAAAAGCAAAAGAATTAACGAAAAATTTTTCAGGCAAGATCAACGATCTTCATTTAATGGTGATGGTTTCGCTTTTAATTGCTGATGAATTGCGTGACACGTTAAACGAAAATGAAAATTTGGAACAAAAATTACAAGAAAAACAAGCGCATATGCAGCCTTTAATGGATGAAAAACCTGCGGACCCACGTCTTACTGATCCCAATTTTTTAAAAGCAGTCGAAATGTTAGCATCACGCATGGAAAACATTGCGGAAAACATCCAACAGCGCTAAGATAGTAATGGTGGCTGCTGTGTTGTTCGATAGGCGGTTATTATCCCAGGGGCGATACTCTAGCTTTGGGCGCTGTCCCTGTCAGTATCTTGGTATTGATATATGGCACCCTTTTTAACCTTGGCCGCATGAGGATTTTCTTACCAACGGCAAAGACGGGGCCACCAAAAATAAAATAAGGAGTTTGTTCTATATTAAAAAGATCAAAGCTTGCCTTACGCCAACAAGTAAAAATCAAACGTGAAATTGCGTCAAAACAAATAGGTGAAACGGCACCTCTCAAAATCCGTGATTTATTTCTAGATTATTTTAAATTTGAAACGCCTCAGGTAATTGCAGCCTATTGGCCAATCAATAGTGAATTAAATGTATTGCCTCTTGCCGAGGCCTTAAGGCAACAAAATCATGTATTGTGTTTACCACGCATTATTACGCCAAATGGTGCACTCGAATTTGGTGTTTGGTTAGAATCTTCTCATCTTGTTAAAGGCACGTTTGGCACGATGACGATTTCACCAGATGCACCAAAGGTTAATCCGACAATTTGGCTTGTACCTTTACTCGGTTTTGATCGATTTGGTCATCGTTTGGGCTATGGCAAAGGTCATTATGACAGAACACTTGAAAAATATCGTAAAATAGAAGATATTCTAGCCATAGGTATTGGTTTTGCAGCCCAAGAAGTTCCGTCCGTTTTTCATGAAACGCATGATGAAAGATTGGATTTTATGGTGACTGAAAAGGAAGTGATAAAATTTAATGAGAATTCTTTTTTGCGGTGATATTGTTGGTCGTTCGGGACGTCAGGCTGTTTCAAAACATCTTTCTAGTTTAAAACAAAAACATAAAATCGATGTTGTCATCGCTAATGGTGAAAATGCTGCTCATGGTTTTGGTTTAACACCTAAAATTACCGATGAAATTTTTAGTTTTGGCGTTCATGTTATAACGTCAGGCAATCATATGTGGGATAAATCAGAAATTATTCCTTATATGGATAAAGTACCAAACCTTATTCGTCCCATTAATTATCCTAAAGCTGTTCCTGGTAAAGGATTTGTTGAATATAAATTACCAGATGGTCGCAAAATTCTTGTGATTAACGCGATGTGCCGTCTTTTTATGGATGCGCTTGATGATCCATTTGAACGCACAATGACATTGCTTGAAAAATACCGTTTGGGATCCTCCATCAATGCTATTTTTGTGGATCTTCATGGCGAAGCATCGTCAGAAAAAATGGCTTTTGGGTATTATCTTGATGGGCGTGTTTCAGCAGTGATAGGCACGCACACGCACGTGCCAACCGCCGATCATCGGATCTTACCAAAAGGGACGGCTTATCAAACAGATGCGGGTATGTGTGGTGATTACGATTCTGTGGTCGGTATGGGTAAAGCAGAAGCGATTATGCGTTTTACTAAAAAAATGAGATTAGGTGCGCTTCAACCTTGTGAAGGTGAGGGAACTCTTTCGGGAGTAATAATTGATACGAATGATCAAACAGGCCTTGCAACCTCTATCACACCCATTAGACTTGGCGGGATATTGAGCCAAACAAGTATGAAATAATCAATAGACCTTTTTTGAAACTCTACTACTGTGGACGATTGATGCGTCGTTTCGGTACTCAGAGCCGTGATGTTATTAAGGATACACGAAGGGAACCCGTGCAGAATCTCCTATCACTCGCCTCACATTAGCGAGTTTCGAAAGAGGTCTAATTTATTATAGTAGGAAATAAAGATGCGTTTAAGATTAACGAAAATTATGCTTTTAACTTTTTTAGGTTTTTTTTCGATTATAAATTCATCTCTTTATGCAGGACCTTCAGAAGATAAAGCCATGCAGCTTTGTTATGAAGCAGGTGAAGATGCGGACAAATTATATCAATTGGGTGTTCAATTTCGAAATCAAAAAATCAAAGAGTTGCATCCTGTTTTAAAAGCGTTACGTCCTGAAGGTTTTAATAAATTTGCTATAGATTGTTTTATTAAATCACACAATTTAAAACAAACAGCCAAAACATTTTATAATATTGGTCATATGGCTTATATTTTGCTGGGATCAGCGCTTAAAAATGGTCACACTGATACTGCAAAAGATTTGCTAGATGCTGCAATAGATAATTTTGTATGTTCAATTTGGAATCCTGCTGTCGAGGAAGGTTTAGACGCAGGTATTAGAACTTTAAAAAATATATTTACAGAATTTGAAACAGAAAAATATGCTTCTTTATATCCTATGCGCGAAAAACGTCTTTTACATTTTTTTAAAAAATTATTTTTATATTCATCTTTGTTGAATGATGAAAACACGAAACAATTTTTTCAATATATAGAACAAGAAATAAATGAGTATTATCTAGGACTTCAAGCGCGAATAGCATTTTTTTGGACCATTGATTGTAAAAATGATAAAAAAAATGCTTTGAATATTTTTGTAAAACGGTTGCTTCAAGATGCTGAAATAATTGATGAACAAAAAGTGAATAATCAAGAAACACCTTTGACGAAAGAACAAGAAGAAGCAATTTCTTTATCAAAATCAACAATTGAACGCTTTCGTTTATCACCTGATAAATTGTATAAATTGGGGCTTTCTTTTAGAAATGGTGAATGGGAAAATTTACCTGAACTTGATCAATTGAAAAACGCATTAGAATGTTTTAAGACATATCATGCGATGAATACAAAAAATTCTAAGGCATCGCATAATGTTGGTAATATAAATTTTCGTCTTTATGAATATCATTGCAATCGTCAGACAGAAATTGAAAATAGGCTATCTTATTTAGAGGGTGCTTTTGTTTATTACTTTTTAGCGTGGAATCAGGGTGAAGCGCTTTCAAAAAAAAATATAAAGATTATGCTTAATCGTTTGGATAAAGAACCTCACCTTAAATCTACAATGCCAAGTTTATATATGTTTTTCGTTTCTTTTTTGAGTTCGTTACAAGAAAAAAAATTTAGAAAGATGATGCTTAAAAATTTTGCGAACGCTTACATAGGCAGAAATACGCCATCAACGCAAATTGTTAAAAAAATGATCGATTATTGTAAAAATAATTTTGATGCATTGAATAATAGACAATTAGATCTTTGGGTGGCTGATTATGTTCAAACACTTAACTTAACACCCGAAGATCTTGAAGAATTTTTAATACCAGATTCTCTTTTACAAGAAAATTATGATATTGCATTACAAATTCAACAACAAACAACAGATCAAAATCTTATTGTTTTTGTAGGTCGTTCATTGCCCTGGGTAATGGAAATGTATAAAAATTGTTTTCCAAATCGCAATATTTTAAACGTTCCGTTTAGTTTGTTAAATAGAGGATATGATTTGGATATTAAGACAGTTGATGATTTAAAGTTACTTAAAATGGATACTGAAATTGAATATTATAAATCATATCTTGATTCTTTAGGCTTTGGTGTTGAAGGCGATTTATATAAAAACTACAATCGCATAGTTTTGGTTGATTTTATTGCTTCAGGAAGTACGCTTAGTATTTTTAGAGCTATTATGGAAGATTTAAATCCAAATCTTAAAGATGGAATTAAAGTCATTTTATGTTCTAGATATGATACATCATCCCATAAATTGTTTAAGTTTTCAGGTATTCCTTTTGAAATTATATTGCTTTCACCTGAATTTTGTAACCATAGATCTTTTAAATATGGTCCAAGTTCAATATTGGTTCCAGGATTTGTATTTACGCCTGATCTTTGGTCACAATGGCAAGAAATAACAAATTATGATATGCCAATATCACCTATTGTTAAAATGCGTCAAAAGCAAATAAAAGAATGGGTTGAGCGTTAATAAGCTATTGTTTATTCAGCATTTTCCGCGACCATTTTTTCCAAATAAGCGTGACGCAATTGTATTGAAATAGGACCCGCAACACCTTTGCCTACTGGTTTTTTGTTAATTGTTGTGACAGGCATTACATAATTTGTAGCACTTGTAATAAAAGCTTCTTGGGCATGTTCTGCGTCATGAGTATTGAATGGTTTTTCAACAAAAGGAATGCCAAGATCCTTTGCAACATCAAGAATTGTTTTACGTGTTATGCCACTTAATATGTTTTCATTTGTTGGTCTGGTTTGAATACAGCCTTTTTCATTTACAATCCAGGCGTTGGTGGCCGTCCCTTCCGTTACAAATCCTTCTGCGTCTAAAAACCATGATTCATAGGCTCCTTTGTCAATCGCTTCTTGTTTGGCAAGAATATTAGGGAGTAATGAAATCGATTTTATATCGCATCGTGGCCAACGCATTTCAGGTATTGTGATGACTGAAACACCTTTTTGCACAATTGCATCATTAGGAAGCTTCATATGCTTGGCCGTGATAATGAGTGAAGAAGGAACGGGAGGGTCTGGAAAAGGATGAAAACGAGTTGCAACACCACGCGTTATTTGTAAATAAATCAGACCTGTTTGAAGCAAATTACGTCTTTGTATTTCGCGAATCAATAAACGTAAAACAGGAAGCGTTACAGGCGGCTTAATGCGTAATGCATTTAATGAACGTTCTAAACGCTCAAGATGGCCGATTTCATCTAGAATAATGCCCTTATAAAGTGCTACGACTTCATAAACACCATCGGCGAATTGATAGCCACGATCTTCTATATGTACGCTCGCATGTGCATGTGGAAGATAGTGACCGTTAACATAAGCAATACGTGACATATGATTTCTCCTTGTGATGTATTTTAGTTTTTTCTCTAACTGCCTCTAATTTGAACAATTAAAAATAGTCGAGACCAACGGTGAAAAGTTTCTCCGCTTTTTTAATTTGCGCCTTTTCTGCAATAACAATTAGATAATCGTTTGATTCTAAAATAGTACGATCATTAGGAAAAATAACCTTATTTTCCCGAACGATACAGGCGATCATAATGCCTTTTGGTAATTGAATCTCGCTAAAAGGAGGGCCGATAAGCCTGGAAGTTTCAAGTAAATGGGCTTCGATAATTTCTCCAAATTCTTCACGCAAACTATGAACAGCTTGAATTTTACCACGTCTTACATGTTTTAAAATCGAGGAAATTGTCACCAAATTAGGCTGCACAACAGCATCAATGGAAAGCGGCCTAATAATAGGGTCATAATTTTGCGAGGTAACAAGGCTTATGGTTCTTTTGCATCCATGATATTTGGCAAGAGATGACGCTAATATGTTGGTTTCATTGCTATTTGTTAGGGCCATAAAGGTCTCATCTCCATCGAGATTGAGTTCTTTAAAAAAATCAGGTTCCAAAATATCACCGAAAAGAACAATTTTATCCTGCAATTCTTCAACGATTTGTAAAGCAATTTCTCTTTTCTTTTCAACCATTGTAAACGACAATTTGGGTAAATCTTGCTTTAATTGTTTTGCAAGGCTTAGTCCAATTTTGCCACCCCCTGAAATGATGAGTCTTTTGCTGTGTGTTTCCTCATATCCAAAAGCGGACAAAGCGCGTTGTACTTTATCGGTTTCAACTAAAAAATATACTTTATCGTCAGGTAATAATTGGTCTTTACCTTTGGGAATAAAGGCTTCTTTGTCTCGAAAAATAGCTATAATATTAAAATTAAGGTAAGGAAAAAGTTCACCTAATTGTCTTAAAGGAGTATGAATAATCGGTGTATCATCCGTGCAAATCACGCCTAATAATTTAACTTTAGGTTCCGTAATAGGAATATAATCAAAAATCCCTGAAATTTGGCTTAATTGTAAAAGAATATTGGCAATTTCAGCTTCAGGTGAAATTACTTTATCCACTGTTAAATAATGTTGTTCAAAAAGTTCTGCCCATTTGGGGGATCTATAATTTTGATCGCGTATGCGCACAATTTTCGTAGGGATACCAAAAAGCGTCCCACCAATTTGGCAAGCAATAAGATTTACTTCATCGAATTGCGTCACAGCAATTAAAATGTCGGCATCTTTAGCGCCAGCTTCTTCCAAGATATTGGGAAGTGCCGCATTTCCTACAATGCCTTTAACATCAAGTCGGTCTGTTGCGCGTTTAATTTGAGTTGCGTCGGTATCTATTAAAACGATATCAGCATCACCAGAGGCGAGGTAACGAACAATACCATATCCAACCTGTCCACCACCGCAGACAATAATTTTCATTGAACCCTCTGAAAAATAATCAATGACTAATTATATCATATACCCAAATAATCTGAAACTACCGTTTTTAGCCGATGACCTTTGGTCGCTTTTTGAACCAAAAATTTCTAAGGTAAAACAATTATCTGTTAAAATTTTCAGCATCAAAAATCACCTCAAATCTCAGACTCAAAAATCGGCATTTCCAAATCATTTGGGTATAGGAAAAAAATATCGCAAAGATGTTGGAATGCACTGAAACAGATTATAATGATATTTTAAATAAAGTTTTATCAAAAAAATTGACATTTTAAATTATAAATTATACGTTAACTTTTTATTAATTAATTTTGACTAAAATCAAATTACAAACAAAATATTTATTGGAGTTTTATAATGAGAAAATTTTTATTAAGTCTCGTTTCTTTTTTAGCTTTGTCTGCAAGCGCGCAGGCACTTGATGTTCTTGTGCAAAACGAATCAGATCATCCTATAAAATTATATGTAAGTCATACATGGTATAAGCCATCTTTTCTCTCTGAAGATAAGAAATGGTATTACGTTGATCCACATCAATCTATAAAAATTAAAGCACATGATGAAAGTCCAACGCGTGTTTACATGTATCGCTTAAACCTTAAAGCAGCTTTCAATAATGCTAAATATCTAGGTGCAGTCTATGCAGGATCTACAGCCTTAAGTGTAAGCAATGCACTTTTTTGGATACCTGCTGCAGGCATCGCACTTGAAACAACTTGGAAAGGGTTCCCTTTCACAATGCAAACGATTGATCCAAAAATACAAACCGAAGGAAACCTAGCTAAAGCTATTTTAATTGAAAATTATGCGAAAAATAAAGACACTATTCAATCTGTTCAGGTGAATGCAGATTTAAAACATTTTATTCAATTAATGGTAGCCAATATAGGTCCAATGGTAAGTGATCATCTTGAATTTACAGAAAGATATGATCAATTGGCAGATCTTCTGACGCATAGTGATAATCTTTGGGCAATATATGATATTGCGTCCCAATTAGAATTAGATTTAAATGAAGCAATTGGGTTAAAAATAAAGGCTGCACAAAAGAAATCAATAGCACAAACAATTGAAGATCTTAGATCAATCATTGATAAGATTCCAACATTAAAGAATGAATATAACGATCTTCAGCAGCTTCAAGGTATTGATTTCTACATTGCTGCCGTCAAATTTATGCAAAAGGCAAAGAATATGGGCGCAGGCGCTGTGGTAGACCTTGTGCCACCAGAAGAAGATGATGATGATATTGGTGATGTTTCATCCTCATCTTCTCAGCAATCAGATGAAGAAGAATTTCCTGTTCCGCCTGAACTTGATTAGCTTTTTCTATATGCCCTTTTGAAAAGAAGGGCATTTCTTTTCTTTCCATCATTCAAATCTCGACATTTTTTCATAAATAAAATTTAATTTTTTGTATCTCATGGGGTGAATTTTTTATAAAAAAATGTTATGCTTCTAACAAAATGTACCGCCTTTTTCAAAAAGTAAGACGAATCAGAAAAGCAGGGACCAAATGACTAGTTTTTTGGATGAAACATCTTTTTTATATAATCAAAATGCTGATTTTATAAGTGATCTCTATCTTAAATATTTGCAAAATCCTAATAATGTGGATTCAAGTTGGCGCATATATTTTGATCATCTAAAAGATGATTCTCAATCCATTGAAAAAGAGCTTAAAGGCGCAAGCTGGGGTGAAAAATTACCTTTTATAAGCGATGTTGAAAAACCGATTCAACGCCCTGAAAAAGGGACAAAACCATCCAAATCAGAAGATCTAACACCATATCAAACGCAAAATCTTATCCGTCTTCTGACACTTATCAGATCTTATCGCGTGCGTGGTCATTTAAATGCGGATTTAGATCCACTTAAACAAGAAAAAATAAATCATCATCCAGATTTAGATCCTGTAGCTTATGGGTTTACACCAGAAGATATGAGCAAACCCATTTATGTTGCAGGCCTTTTAGGCTTTGAACAAGCAAGTCCGAACGATATTTTAGAACGTCTTAATGCAATTTATGCCAGTAATATTGGCTTTGAATTTATGCATATTCAGGATTTGGATAAACGCAATTGGCTTCAAGCCGAAATCGAATCAGGCCGTTTTCAAGCAAAACTCCCCAAAGATGATAAATTAAAGATTTACAAAGAACTTTTGGAAGCCGAAAGTTTTGAGCGTTTCTTGCATGTAAAATATGTAGGCACCAAACGTTTTGGACTTGAAGGCGGGGAAGCTATGATCCCTGCCCTTGAAGAAACAATTGCCTACGCAAGTCGTATTGGGATCGAAGAAATCGTGATTGGGATGGCGCATCGTGGTCGATTGAACGTGCTTACCAATACAATACGTAAATCTTACACATCGTTGTTTTCACAATTCCAGGGAGGATCTGTTAATCCCAATGATGTTCAAGGGTCAGGTGATGTTAAATATCATTTGGGTGCTAGTGCTGATCGTGTGATTAACGGTAATAAGGTGCATCTATCTTTAACACCTAATCCGTCGCATTTAGAGGCCGTTGATCCAGTTGTGGTTGGTAAAGTACGTGCAATCCAGCAAGATTATCCACAAGAAACCAATAAAGCATTAGGGATTCTTCTTCATGGAGATGCAGCTTTTGCAGGCCAAGGTATTGTTTCAGAAACACTTTGTTTGTCTGAACTTGAAGGTTATAAAACAGACGGCACACTTCATTTTATTATCAATAATCAAATTGGTTTTACAACAAAACCAAAATTTTCGCGTTCAACACCTTATCCATCGGATGTTGCAAAAGGGGCTCAAGCCCCTATCATTCATGTGAATGGTGATGACCCTGAAATGGTTTTCAAAGCAGCACGTTTGGCCCTTGAATATCGTCAAAAATTTAAATCTGACATTATTTTGGATATGTTTTGCTACAGACGTTTTGGTCATAATGAAAGCGATGAACCAGCTTTCACACAACCATTAATGTATGCCATTATTCGTAAGCAGCCTTCCGTTAAAGCTATCTATGAAGATAGGTTGAAAGCAGAATCTGTTTTATCTGATGTATTGGTTCAAGAAAAAACACAAGAATTTTTAACGAAGCTTGAAGCTGATTATCAGGCGGCTCAAAATTATGCACCCGATAAAGCTGAATGGTTGCAAGGACAATGGTCTCATTTAACAACTGCTAATGGTCAGAAAGATGATACCATAACAGGCGTCAATCTTAATACACTCAAAGAAATTGGTACAAAATTAGCTTTTGTCCCCGACGATTTTAACATCAATCCTAAATTGACGCGTTTGATGCAAGCTAAAAAAGCTATGATGGAAACAGGCGCGCATATTGATTGGGCAATGGGCGAAGCGCTTGCTTTTGGAAGCTTGCTATTAGAAGGTCACATTATTCGTTTAAGTGGTCAGGATTCAGGACGCGGTACTTTTTCACATCGTCATGCTATTCTTTATGATCAAGAAAATGAGAAAAAATATATCCCGCTCAATAATATAAATGAAAAGCAATCACGTTTTGAAGTCTATGATAGCCCCCTTTCTGAATTTGCAGTGCTTGGTTTTGAATATGGATATTCTATAACGCAACCGGATCATCTTGTTTTATGGGAAGGCCAGTTTGGTGATTTTGCCAATGGCGCGCAGGTTATTATTGATCAATTTATTTCCTCGGCCGAAAGCAAATGGTTACGTATGTCAGGGCTTGTGATGTTGTTGCCGCATGGTTATGAAGGCCAAGGCCCAGAACATTCTTCAGCACGTTTAGAGCGTTATTTACAACTTTGTGCTGAAAACAATATGCAAGTTGTCAATTGCACAACGCCTGCAAGTTACTTCCACGTTTTAAGACGTCAATTAAAACGCAATTATCGCAAACCTCTTATTGTCATGACACCAAAATCTTTATTGCGATTAGATTTAGCGCAATCAACTTTAGCAGATTTGGCTGAAAAAACTTCTTTCAAGCCCGTCATTGGTGAAACAGATGACATTGATATTCCTTCAAAAGTAAATCGCATTGTTCTATGTAGTGGTAAAGTTTACTACGATTTAATTCAACAAAGACGTGCGTCAGGATTGAAAAATGTAGCAATTTTACGCCTTGAACAATTATATCCGTTCCCGGAAGATCAATTAAAAGAAGCATTCAAATTATATCCCAATGCTGAAATGATTTGGTGTCAGGAAGAGCCTAAAAATATGGGTGCATGGTTTTTTGTTGATAGGCGTCTAGAAGACGTATTATCATCTATTCAGCATCAATCGCTTAGACCTATTTATGTGGGGCGTGCCGAATCAGCATCGACCGCTGCGGGACGTGAAAAAATACATATCGAGCAACAAAAACTATTGGTTAAACAAGCGCTTGGCTTAAAAGACGATGTATCAGGAAAATAAAATGAGCATAGACATTAAAATTCCATCCTTAGGCGAATCTGTTTCTGAAGCAACGATTGCCAAATGGCTTAAAAATGTTGGAGATTCAGTGAAGCAAGATGAACCCATCGTCGAGCTTGAAACTGATAAAGTAACGCTTGAAATCAATGCGCCTAAAGCAGGAGCGCTCACAGAAATTATAGCAGCCGTTGGTGCGAGTGTTAAAGTGGGCGCCATTATTGGTAAAATAAATGAAGGACAAGCAGGGAAAGAAGCGCCTGCAAAAGAAAGACTTGCGACAGAAATAGCGCCGAGAGAAACACCTGCTAAAGATGAAACACCTCTCAGTTCAACGAAGCAATCTACGGCTACTCAAGCACAACCAGCTAAGGCGCAACAAGATTTGCCTTTATCACCTGCAACGCGTAAATGGGTTGATGAAAATCAAGTAAATCCTAAAGACATTACGGGCTCTGGTAAAGATGGACGCTTGACAAAAGGCGATGTCATTTCATTTTTAAATGCAAAACCTGAAATAGCAGCAACACCCTTTGCAATGCCATCTGTTTCAACTGCTGCTGGACGTAGTGAAGAACGTGTTCGCATGTCACGTTTACGTCAAAAAATTGCAGAACGTCTTAAATCAGCACAAAATACAGCAGCTATTTTAACAACGTTTAATGAAATAGATATGAGCGCTATTATGAGTTTGCGCGAATCTTATAAAGCACCTTTTGAAAAACGTTATGGCGTGAAACTTGGTTTCATGGGCTTTTTCGTTAAAGCTGCTATTCAAGCTTTAAAAGAAATTCCAGCGGTGAATGCCTCGATCGAAGGTGATGAGCTTGTCTATAAAAATTACTATGATATAAGCGTTGCGGTTGGTACGGCCCAAGGTCTTGTAGTCCCTGTGATTCGTAATGCGGATCAAATGAATTTGGCCGAGATTGAAAAACAAATCGGTGATTTTGGCGCACGCGCAAAAGAAGGCAAGCTTAAACTCGAAGAATTGCAAGGCGGGACTTTCACCATTTCCAATGGGGGTGTCTATGGATCCTTAATGTCGACACCTATTTTGAATCCGCCACAATCAGGCATTTTGGGCATGCATAAAACAGAAAAGCGTGCTGTTGTTGTGAATGATCAAATCGTTATTCGTCCAATGATGTATATCGCATTATCCTATGATCATCGTGTGATTGATGGTAAAGAAGCGGTGACGTTCTTAGTGCGGGTGAAAGAAAATATTGAAGATCCGCAACGGATGTTATTGGGTGTTTAATTTCTGTTGAAACTCGCTACTGTGGACGATTGATGCGTCGTTTCGGTATTCAGATCCTCATGTATGAAGAATACACGAGGGAATCTGTGCCGAATCTCCTATCACTCGCCTCACATTAGCGAGTTTCGAGAAGGTTTAATAAAAAATACTTTTTAAGTGTTTTTCAATTAACTGCCCAGATTATGTGGCAAAGTTTAGGAAATGCGAGAACCGGAACGGAGTGTACTTCTTCGTACATGAGTACCGGAAGCGCAGAATTGACGACAAATTTGTCCATAGGATGGGCAGTTAAAGGAATTGAAGATGCGTTTTGATTTGGTTGTGATAGGTGCAGGTCCTGGTGGTTATGTGGCGGCGATTCGTGCGGCTCAATTGGGTATGAAGGTTGCTTGCGTTGATATGCGCTCAACATTAGGTGGTACTTGTTTGAACGTAGGCTGTATTCCGTCTAAAGCACTTTTGCATTCGAGTGCGCAATATGATCAAGCTCAAAAACATATGCAAGATCATGGTATTATATGCTCTGACATTAAACTTGACCTTGATCGTTTAATGGCACGTAAAACCAAAGTTGTTGATGATCTAACAAAAGGCATCAGCTTCTTATTCAAAAAAAATAAAGTAACGTCATTTCAAGCAAAAGTTTCTTTTGAGTCTGCTACAAAATTGAAATTAATTCATCCTGACACCAAAGAAACGCAATTCATTGAAGCTGATAAAGTTCTTATTGCGACAGGATCCGAATCGATTGATTTACCTGGTATTAAAGTCGATGAAACAAAAATAATTTCGTCAACGGGTGCGCTTGCTTTATCAAAAATACCTGAATCCATGGTTGTTTTAGGGGGCGGCTATATTGGTTTAGAGCTTGGCTCAGTTTGGGCACGTTTAGGCAGCAAAGTCACGATTGTTGAATTTATGGATCGTATTTGCCCCCAAATGGATCAAGAAATTAGTTTAAACTTAAAACGTTTGTTATCCAAACAAGGACTTGATTTTAAATTAAACACTAAAGTTATTTCAGCTAAAATTGATGGCAACAAAGTTGCTTATGAAATTGAATCTGAGGGTAAAACTGAAAAACTATCGACTGATGTCTTACTTGTATCGATTGGTCGTAGGCCTTATACGGATGGTTTAGGACTCGATAAAATTAGTATCCAGCTGGATAATCGTGGCCGTATCCCTGTTGACGCACAATATAGAACAAGCAATCCATCCATTTATGCTATTGGCGATGTGATTAAAGGGCCCATGCTCGCGCACAAGGCTGAGGATGAAGGCGTTGTCGTTGCAGAAATAATGGTTGGTCAAAAACCACATATTAATTATGACGCCATTCCTGGTGTTGTTTACACACATCCAGAAGTTGCAACAGTCGGCAAAACAGAAGAAGAATTAAAAGCGGATCAAATTCCATACAAGATAGGCAAGTTCCCCCTTTCTGCTAATAGTCGAGCGCGTGCAATGGGCGAATCAGATGGCTTTGTTAAAATACTTGCCCATCGCGATTCGGATCGTGTTTTAGGTGTGCATATCATAGGACCAGAAGCGGGCACCATTATCGCTGAGGCCGTCTTAGCCATAGAATATGGTGCAAGTAGCGAAGATATTGCGCGCACCTGTCACGCACATCCCACGTTGAATGAAGCTTTTAAAGAAGCAGCCTTGGCTGTTGATGGACGTGCGATTCATATTTAGTCAATAATAAAATTTACTTGAAATAACCCAATAAAAACAATTGGGTTTAAAGAAAATATATGTTTTTGTATATTAACTCTATTACATAAAAGTTAAAGTCCTTTACAACATATATTATATATGATACTTGATGTTTTTTACTAAAAAAACTGTAAAGGACATATCTATGAAAAATTTAATAATACGATTTTTAGTATTATTTTGTCTTGTTTTATTGAATTCTTCAACTTTTGCAAACAAAATATCCTTTGAAACAAAAGAATTAAAAGATGTTTTCTGCGAAAATTTAAAAAATACAGATAATTCATATGCTTATTGGAAATATTATAACCACCAAAATATAACCAATTTTTATGAATTACTTGAGAGTAACGATCTTACTGTCGAGGCGCTTCAATATATATTGTTTCATGAAGGCATCATTGATCGGGAATTTTTTGATCATAACGGTCATTTGAAACAAGGCTCAATTACAAAAATAGATTTTGGTAATTGGAACTTTTCTGAAACAAAAATTCTTTTTAAAATTGAAACACCTACACAAAACTATATTGTTAAAGTTAACAAATATTACCAAAAAGAAGAAGAATGTTTAAATGTGCTTAGCTATATTCACAGCTTTCATGAATCAGGTTTAAAAAATCTATTTCTTATAGGTGGTCAAAAAACTACCTCCTCACCTTATATAGCCCAAGCACATTGGAATGGATTTTATGTTGACACCCAACAAGAGTCTCATTTTTTTTCAATCTTTTATGAAGCTCCAGGAAAACAATTTACAAAATTATGGGATGATTATTTCGATAATAAACTCACCTCGGAAGAATTTACAACTATCTTTCAAAAATTAGGAAGATCAATTGGAGGATTCTTTAAAAGAACTTCTATTAATCCCGAGGCATCAGCAGAAAATTTAAAGTCACATGTTTGGCACCCAGATTTAAATTCAGATAATGTTTTTTTTGATTCTACATATGGGATTACGTTGATTGATTATCTTGGAATGTTTCATGAAAAGCCTGTAGGGATTGATCTAATCTATGCATTAAACGGCATTTTGGATATCGAAAACCTTTATCTTTCAAGTGTTTTGGTCTCTGATGACGATCATCCATCGCTTGATAAAAAATATGACGTCAATTTTGATATATTTTTTTCTTTTGTATTTGAATTCATTCACGCGTTTTCAGCAGAATTCCAAGAAAAGGAGAAAGATGTTCAACACATCGTTCTCAATCAATTAATCACAGAATTAAAAAGACTTTTTGAATTTCAAATGGCTCAAAAATCAATTACAGGACTTGACTTGGTTTCACAAGAAGAATTTGAGCGACGCATTCAAATAATTGAGGCACTTTTATAAAATTGTAACGAAATTAATGCAAAGGGGGCTTGCCCCTTTTTGTATTCTTAGCTATAGAATATATGAGGATATGCATGTACATCAGACGTTGAATGAAGCTTTTAAAGAAGTAGCCTTAGCTGTTGATGGACGTGCGATTCATATTTAAGTATTCTAACTATACATTCTTTTAGTTAACAGCATAAGGTATAATTTCAATTCCTTCGTTTGATGTCGAGGGTACTTTAAGTTCTTCTTTCCAAGCTTGCATGGGTAATATAGCAAAAGCTGAAAGATCTATTTTTTTTTGTTGACCTTGTTGTGGCTGAGCTTGTGATACAGCTTTAATGGGCTTCATTTGCGGTTGTTGCGTTGGTACTTGCTGTTTGGCTTGCGTCTGTGCTGCAATTTTAACGGATTTCATTTGTGTTTGTTGCGCTGGCACTTGCGGTTTTACTTGCGTTTGTGCTGCAACTTTAACAGGGTTCATTTGCGGTTGAACTGTTTTTTGAGCAATTTTTTGCGTTTTTGCTTGTATTTGATTTTGAAGCATTAATTGTCTTTGGATGAGTTGCTGTTTTTTAACAGCAATAGGATCACTTGCATATACCAAAGGCGCTAATATAATACCAGCAAAAGCGATAATAAGGGTACATGTTTTCATGGCTTAATCTCTCCTAATTTGTGTATAATTTTATTATAGGAAAAAAACATTAATAAAATATGAATTGTAATATGTATATTAAACAAAGAATTAAGGGGAGCGTTGAGGTTAAGTCAGAAAATATGGTGTCAATTAATTTATTATTCCTTCAGCAAATCTATTATTTTAATTTTTTGTCCTTCATTTAAATAAATGCAATTTCTAGAGGCATTATTAACAATATGAGACTTTATTTTAGGGCCTTCATCGATTTCTTGATTAAAAAGAGGATGATTTTCAAAATTAAATTCTATTTTATTTTTCTTTTTTAAATTAATATATCTATAAATGCATTCATTCTTCTCGGTTGTTTTTTTATAGATAAATATGTCATCAATAATATACCACATAATTTCATCATTTACCTTTATAAGAGGTACATTTATATCCACTAAAAAACTATTTTTAGTATAAACTCTAAATGCTGCACTCTCATCAATAAAAGTGGATAACTTGTTATATAGGACCAAATAATTATTATAGATCTTGCAGTCAGGAAAATTTAAACAAGATGTATCTTCTTGAATTTTTTGATTGATTAGATAATAAGATTCTTCATTTGATATATCTTCAGTGATATTTAATAAAGTTAAAAACGATTTTTTTGAATCTTCAAAATCAGATGTTTCCTGTATAATAAACAAAACGTCATTATTTATATTCATATGCTTTAACGAAACTGGTGGAAGGTTAATTTTTTTTGAAAATTCAATCTTACCTGTTTTTTTGTCGACAATAAATAACTTGAAAGATTCATTTTTCATTAAAAGTAAATAGATATTTTTTTGATCAAAACAATATTGAAAATGTTTATAAATATCATCTTCATATTCGATTGAAATATCATTTTTTTCGAATTTATGAAACCAATACGCAAAACCATCTTTTAGATTACAAGTATAAAAATTAAGATTGTTATTATCTAAAATATCGAGCTCAATCCCATATAAAGCATTTGCATCAGCATCTACTTTACAATGTTTTAATTCATCGATGACCTGAGCATTTATGTTGTTTAGTTCCTTGGTAAGTTTTGTTGAATAAGCTCTATAAAGATTTTGAGGATCAAAATTCCATTCAGTCATAATATTTAAGTCAGGGTGCAGTTGTTGAAGTTCAATATTTCTACGTAAGGCTGAACATCGTTCAAAAGAAGATTCAACACGATAAGCTTCATACATATTATCAGCATAAGAAGTAAGCAAGGGATCAAGATGGAGATTACGCATGTTTTCTTGCCAATTATCCCATAATGTTAGATTTTTTTGTTCTGTTAGAAAATGAACTCTATCTTTAACAGCTTTAACACGTTGCTTTAATTCGATTTCTTGTGAAGAAACAAATTCGCTTTCAAGCTGATACCACAATTGTGTATTTAATGTATAGAAGCCAGCAAAAGGAACGTCAGCTGTATCTCTAAAGAAAAGATACAAAGATTGAGGTGATAGGGTTTGTTGTTCGTATGCAGAAGAAGCAGTAAAATGCAACAGGATGTCAAAAAGTTTTTTTCTAAAATCTCGATCATTATCGTGCAGTTTTATCTTAAAAAGATCGTATGTGATCGTTGATAATTCAGTCTTAATGTGTTCAACAGAAGAGCCTGATTCTGTGGGAACAATAAAAGAAAACAACAATTCTTTAATTTTATTACAATCATTATTGTTGATCGTTTCAGGGAGGTTAATTTTTTGAATTTTTGAAAGTTTTTGAATTTCAACAAGATATATAAACCAAAAATTTTCTAAAATATTTTGTTTTTTGGCATTTAGGTCAATTTGAAAATAATCACATATTTGCTGATAAAGAAGATCATTGTTTTGATCCGCATAAGATTCATGTGAATTATTGATAAGCCCATTCCATAAATAACGCATAAAAAGGGGTGTGTTAGCTTCTTTAAATTTTTCATAGTAAAGATTGATATTTTGGGGGCGCTTAATCGCATAATTGAGTGGATTATCTGTTGGATTAGGATTAAAAATATCTTTTATTAAATCAGGGTTTGATTCAAGATGGTCTTGTCCGCGAAGAATAGCCCCTTCAATAAAGGCTGTTAGAATAGGATTTTCAACAAGATTTTTCGCTTGTTCTAACTTAAGAAGAGGCTTAACTTTACAATATAATTCAGGTTTTTTTTCAATGAGCAAGGGAAGATACTTTATTAACATATCTATATATTGATCTTTGTTTGGAAGCACTATTTTTTCATCCGTTAATAATTCTAACAAATATTTAATAGGCTGATCGTCTTTTCTTTCGACAGCTGTTTCAATTGTCAATTTAAATAATTGCTCAATATCAAACTCTATGCTTCCTGCGAGACATATTAGATCTGGATAATCTATGAGCGTTTTTAAGTAATGAGCCAAGTGATTTTCTTGAAGGTTTTCGATTGCTGTCTTAATGCCAATGCTAAGTGTCTCAAGTTGTTCAGGTTGCCCCTGAAAAGCTTTTTCAAAGCAGTTTTTAAAGATAATAAAAGTTTCAATATGATGTGGAATGAGATAAAAAGAATCTGTGCGTGCCCAATATGTGCATAATTTTTCTAAATAGTTTTTTAAAGCTGTATCAGGATCTTCAATAAAAAGTTTTTTAAATCTATCAATACGCCATTCATCGTGAGCACATCGATGCGTATAATTTTCTGGCCAATGAATTCGATTTTCACTGATATAGGCCTCATAATCTTTGAGGTTTAGAGGTGCTGCAACGCTATTTTTTGAAATTGAAAAAATAATAAAAAAAAGGATGCAGACTATTTTCATTGAGTTTGTGTCCAAGGCTTTGTTTATTATTAAAATCTAAACTAGAAGTTATGAAAAATATTACACACTATTTACTTGATCAAGATAATCTATAACTATGTAAAAATACGGCACAAAAATATTAATAACATCCATATCTAAATGAATGCGTTGCGCTAAATCAATCGTAATTTTTTATGCACCAACAATCATCATTAAATGATTTAGATAATTTCTTAATCATAATTTTTATGTAATTCATCTTGTAATTCATTATTAATTTTCCACAATCTTTCAGCTTCTTTGAAAGAAGCAGATCTATCTTTTCTGCTTAATTCAGATTTCCCCTGATAATGAAACTGTGCAAGTTGTGAAATAGCAGAAGTTTTCCATGAATCAAAATCTTTATGAAGGATTATTATATTCATGAACTTTTCAGCTTCTTTGTATCCCTCTATTATATTTTGACGACTTAATTCTGTTTCACCATTTGCTTGCATGCTAATAAGAGTTCCTAATCCTGTATATTTAGAAGGTATATATTCATTCTGTTCTGCAAGAACCTTATATATTCTTTCAGCTTCTTGTAATCCTGCAATTTTGTCTTTTTGACCAATTTCTGTTTGGCCCATTTGATGCAACATTGCCAACTCACCTAAAACAGTATATTTATATTCAGGATCTTTGATATTTTCCAACGCAATTTTATAATATTTTTCAGCTTCCTTAAAAGCTGCAGCTTTATCAGTCAAGCTTAATACTGTTTTTCCATCTTTATGATATTGAGCCAATCTTATTAAAGCTAAATTTTTTTCAAATGGTTGATTTGATTCAATCACTTTTTTAAGAATATTTTCTGCTTCTTGATACGCAGCTTTTATATCTTTTTGGCCAAGTTCTGTTTGTCCATAAGCATATTTATCCGCCGAAAATATCATTTTATTTAATGGAGAGTTTAAATTTACAGAATTTTCTGGAGGTTTCACCTCTTCAGCAGCACAATTAATAATATTTGAAGTGAACAAAAATAAAAAAAAGAACAAACGCATGATTTTATCCTCGTATAAAGCACCTATTACTAATTTTACACTAAATAAAATAGATTCTCACGCCAAAAAGTAAGGCGCTAAACTATTAATCACATCCATGCCTAAGTGGATGCGTCGCGCTAAATCAATTGTAATTTTTTGCGTGCCTACAATTACCTGAAATTGCACCGTTAAATTACCAGGACGTGCATTTTCGATATATTGCCTTATGTCTTCAAAATCATCTATATTGCGTAATAACAAAATAATCGATTTTCGTTTAGAAACAATTGCTTCGTCAATTGGTTTAAATTCAAGTGCATTCAACCGCAATCGGACACGATCTTGTTCAGGCTGTTCCTCGCCTTCTGCATTCACCTTGGGTGCTTCAGATATTATATCTTTTTTGGCATTCACGGTGACGATCAAAGGAATAGGTGGATTTTTATCAAAAAGTTCGCGATAATTTGTTAATACTTCTGAAAAAACACTGGTTTCATAAACACCATAACGGTCCGATAATTGAACAATACCCCATTTGCGGCCATCATTGGTCATACGCTCTTTATAGCCCATGATAACGCCTGCAAGCTTTAATCTGCCTTCAGGAAATTGCGCTAAATCCAAGCTATTGATCAATCCCTGATTGTCTAAAAGGTTTCCATAAGTATCTAAGGGATGTTTTGAAAAATAAAAACCAAAGGCTTGAAATTCACGAGAGATTTTCTCCATATCCACCCATTGGGCAGTTTTAGGCAGATTTAATTTGGTCGATTCTATTTCAATTGTATCAAAAAAGCTTTTCATCCCTGTTTTTTGACTTTTTTGTACTTGTTGTGCATATCCAATAAGATAATCAAGCGCTTGAAACAATTGCGCTCTATTAGGCAATAATGTATCAAAGGCACCACTTTGAATAAGATTCACCAATTGACCACGATTAAGCGCGCGTGTATCAACCCGTTTCAATAAATCCTCTAAGGATTTAAAGGGACCTTTGGATAAACGTTCCTCGACAAGATTACCAACAATTAAAGCACCCACATTTTTAAGCGCGCCCAATCCATAGCGAATAGCATAAGATTCTTCGTAGGGGACGATCTTAAAATCCATTTCAGATTCATTGACATCGGGTGGCAATACTTTGACATCATGCATTTTCGTGTCTTCAAAAAAGACGCGTAATTTATCAGTATTGGTCAGATCAAAAGACATAGAAGCCGCTAAAAAAGCAGCTGGATAATTCGCTTTTAAATAAGCCGTTTGGTATAACATAAGCGCGTAACCCGCAGCGTGGCTTTTGTTAAAACCATAGCCTGCGAATTTCGCCATTTGTTCAAAAATAAGGGCTGCTTGTTTCGGTTTAATGCCTTTTTCAGTTGCGCCATCCACGAAAATTTTGCGCTGATCATCCATTTCAGACTTAACTTTTTTACCCATCGCACGACGCAGTAAATCAGCGCCACCAAGCGTATAACCTGCTAGATCTTGGGCTGCCTGCATGACCTGCTCTTGATAAATCATAATACCGTAACTCTCTTTCAGTGTTTTTTCTAAAAGAGGGTGCAAATAAACGACTTTTTCGTCCCCATGCTTACAGGCAATAAATTTGGGAATATTGTCCATAGGACCAGGCCTGTAAAGCGAAATAATAGCGATGAGATCTTCAAAACGGTCAGGCTTCACGCGTCTGACGACATCGCGCATGCCGGCGCCTTCAATTTGGAAAATACCGACCGTATCACCTTGTTGAAGCATGGCATAGGTTGCAGGATCGTCTAGTGGAATGGTGTCAATATCAATATCCACACCAAATTGGGACATTATTTTGACAGCTTTTTGAATCACTGAAAGCGTTTTAAGGCCCAAAAAGTCAAATTTCACAAGACCTGTTTGTTCAATATATTTCATATTGAATTGTGTTGCAGGCAATGATGCATCCGGATCTTTATAAAGTGCCACCAATTCAGTCAAAGGACGATCACCAATTACGACACCCGCCGCATGCGTTGAAGCATGTCGATAAAGACCTTCAAGCTGTGTGCCGATGGCTAATAATTCAGCGACTTTCGTATCATCATCGCGCATTTCTTGTAAGGCTGATTCGCCATCAATAGCTTCCTGCAACGTCACGGGATTGGCTGGATTGTTAGGAATAAGTTTTGAAATTTTATCCACTTGCGGATAAGGCATGCCCAAGACACGACCCACATCGCGGATAACCATACGTGCTTGTAATTTACCAAAAGTAATAATTTGGGCGACACGATCAACACCATATTTTTGTTGCACATAGGCAATGACTTCGTCACGTCTTTCTTGACAAAAATCGATATCAAAATCTGGTAAGGACACACGTTCAGGATTCAAAAAACGTTCAAATAAAAGGCCAAATCGCAATGGATCAAGGCCTGTGATGGTTAACGCCCAGGCGACAAGTGACCCTGCACCTGATCCCCGTCCTGGACCCACTGCAATATCTTGTAATTTCGCCCATTTAATAAAATCGGCAACAATTAAAAAATAGCCTGGGAAACCAGTCTTGGTAATGACACCAAGTTCTTCTTCCATCCGCGCCCAATAAACTTGTTCAGCTTTTTCACGCTCTTCTGAGCCTGGAACGCCATCCAAATACGTCAGTAATTTTAAGCGTTCTTTAAGACCGTCAATTACTTGAAGACGTAATTCTTCATCATCAGGACGTCCTGTAAAAACAGAAAAAGAAGGTAAAATAGGATTACGTGATTTCAATAAAAAATGACAACGTTGTGCGACATAAAGCGTATTTTCAACAGCTTCTGGTAGATCTTCAAAAATCCTAACCATTGATTGAGAAGATTTAAAATAATGCTCAGGACTTGGTGATTGCGGTTCATCTTCCGATTGCATTTTTGAACGTGCAATGCATAACAACGCATCATGCGCTTTATAAAGATCGCGTGATGGATAATAGGCTTCATTTGTGGCTAGAAGGGGCAGATTTAAATCATAGGCAAAATTCACAAAATCTTGCTCAATTTTTATTTCATCAAGAAGTTCATGACGTTGTAATTCAATATAAAAACGATTTTGAAATGCTTGTTGTAAAGTTGTTAAAATGCTGTGTGCTTGATCCTTATAGCCTTCCTTCAAAAGATAGCCGATAGGACCTTTAACACCACCAGATAAACAAATAAGACCTTCATGATAGGTTTGCAATTCATTGAGGGTGATAAAAGGCGAGACTAATTTATGGACTTTAGCGTAAGCTGCCGAGGCCAATTTCATCAGATTTTGGTACCCTAATTCGTTTTGGGTCAAAAACACTATTTGTGATAAATGTCTTTCGTTAAGATCTGCAACTTTTATAAAATGCGCATCACTACGTTTAATGGGTGTTTCAAGATCCAGCGTAATGCCAAAAATTGGCTGTACACCAGCGTCTTTGGCAGCATAGGCAAATTCCATCGCCCCAAAAAGATTATTGCGATCCGTTAATCCTACCGCCGGCATTTCAAATTTTTGACACAAATCAACTAATTTTGGAATTTTAAGTGCGCCCTCTAACAAAGAATAGGCTGAATGAACGCGGAGATGGATAAAAGATGAACTCATAATTTTTGCAACTTCAAGGTCTATAGGGCTTTGAACTGAGGTAGTTTAGCAACTTGAGCGTATATAAACAAGGAAAAGAGGTGTAAAATAGCCGCCATCTCATGAAAACATTTAAGCGATGGTAGTTGTATTGTATTGCCGTATTTTTTTTGAGCTACGTTAGCTCCCCTCCTATTTTTTGGAGGGGAGATGTTATCCCAAAAAAACATTTTTACTTTGTGCTAGAGAAAGGCCATGTTGCTTAGGCATTCATACTATTTAGTCATCGTAATGCTCCCAACATTGTAAAATTTCGATATCACCATTGTCTAAGATTTTATAAACAAGTCTATGTTCTTGTGTGATCCTTCTAGAAATAAAGTCGCAATTTTTTAATTTTTTTGGTTTTCCTGATCGTTGATCTCCATTTTGAATATTACTAATTTGACGTTGTACTAATTTTTTTTCGTCATTGCTTAATGATTTCCACTGATCAATAGCTTTTTTATTCCATTGGATTTTTATTGTTTTTGCCAGTGTTATTTCCATTTTGGGAATAAGTGAGGCGCCTTCTTTTTTAGATAATTTTCCTTGAAGTAATTTTTTAAAATGACGATTGGCTTCATTTTTAACACGGTCGCGTTTTTTTAAAGCTTTAAGATTTTGTTTGTCTTCCCATGATAATTCAGGACAAGAATCATTTTCATCCATTGAATTATCAGAAGAAGACTCATCATCCATGACTTCATCCTGGCTTTGAGTTGGTTTTAAACTTGATTCTTGATTTTCATTTTTTGTTTCAATAGGATTCTCAATATGTAAAATGGGTTGCGTGCCTTTTTCTTCTTCAATTTTTTGGTGAAGTATTGTATAAAACAAATCTGCCTGAGAATTTCTTGCCAATCTTGCTTCATCAAGTAGTTTTAAAGCTTGTATCATCGTTTCAATAGGTTGTTCCGATGAAGATTGAAGCTTGATAATGGCTAAAGCAATTTTTGATTCAGGAAAATTGGCTTGCGTATAAAGATCTGTTATGATCTGTTCTTTTTGTTCTTCCGATTTAATAGCCTTGCCTTCATAATCTTGCGCAATAAGATTTTCATGAATGAGACGCGCCACAAAATGAAAAGAACGTTGTGTTTTGGATTTGCTGTAAAGGGCAGCAGCAATATTGTATCTTTCAGATTCGGAGAACATATTGCCATCAAAATCGACTGAAATCTCCGATTGCTCAATGAGAAAAGCATAATTTGTCATTGCATCCGGAATTCCAGATTGCCTATATAAATTGGCAGTAGTTTTTTTATTATTAGAAATTTCTTTATTATCCAGATCCTGTGAAATTAAGTTTAAACTTATTAAGCGTCCTAAATTGTAAAGAGCCGAAGGTGTTCGTGATTTTCTGTGTAGATCAGCCTCTACAAAATGTTTTTGATCCTCGGTAAATGGATTGCCATCAAGATCCTTTGTGACATGGCCTTCGCTGATAAGATGCGCAAGCAAATCACATGCATCCGGTGTTTTAATTATTCTGCAAATTTCGGCTGCTTTTTCATAGCGTTCTTCACGTGAAAATGGTTTGTTGTGAAGATCATTTGTAATTTTACCGTCTATAATGAGTTTGGCTATGTTTTCAATGGATTGAGGAATATTTGCTTTTCTAAAAAATTCTACTGCCATAAAGGTTTTGTTTTCTTTTGGGATAATCTTTTTGTTCGCATCTTTTAGTTTGTCTGCATGTAGAATAAGGCAGCCTAGATAATTGAGGTAGGTGGGGGAGGGGTCTGGTTGTTTCCAGATTAAATCGGCGATAATCTGGTTTTTTTGTGATGGATCAAGTGGTTTTCCGTGCGCGTCAAAGGCGATTTTTCCAGATATTAGTCTATCAATGAGTTTTTCAATGAGTTTTGGATCTTGGGTTTTCCATAAAAGTACGGATCCAATTTTGGCACGATCTTTTTCCTCAAATTTAGTGTTGTTTTCATTGTAATCGCATTTATTATCTAGAATAAGATCACCTAAAAAGCCTAAAAGATTGTTGGTTTTAAAGAGTTGCATACAATAAATAGCTTCAACATTTGCGTCTAAATTGAAAAATGAATTTGTAATTGTTGCTGCACATCCAGCAGCTTCTTCTGCTAATCGAGGAAAAAGCTGTTTATCCAGAAGCCAAGCATTTACGCCAACTGAAAAAGCGCTTAGTTTTTTATCATGTGGAAAATACTTCTGGTGCGCAATAACGATTGTTCTTAAAATAGCTTGCATGAAAAGAGGGTGAGAAGGAAGTATATGAGCTGGCATCCTGCTCATTTGCTCTTTAATGGCTTTATAATAAGCTTTTCTTTTTTCACAAACAGAATCTGTTTTTACAAGTTTATCTAAATTTGCGAGAGCGTTATGGCAGGTTTGAATTCCTTTTGGACCTGAATCGCTTTTAATCATTTGGGTAAAAAAAGAAAGCATGTACCAGGAAAAGGCCTGCGTATATTTTTTGTTTTGCTCATCAATGAAGCCTAACCAATACATAGATACGGGGCATCCATTTTGAGCACCTTCTTTAAAAAGTTGACTGGCTTCATCATTTTGTTTGTTAAGACGTTTAGCGATAGCCGCTTTTATACGGTTTTCATTTTGAGAATCTATTTGTTTACGTTTTTTAGGTTTTGCATTCCACCATGTTTTAAGATTTTCAAGGCCAAATACTGCTGTGTCGAAAAGCGGCATATTGTCGGAAGGGGTTAAAATATCCTTTGTATCTTCATCGTCATAAAGTCCTGCAAAAACTTGAAATGAATTGAATGAAAGGAAGAAAAGAGAAAGAACAAAAGAAAGTTTTTTAATCATGTGTTAATCCTTTTTAATTTAAATTAAAAAAATTTTATACAAATTAATAACTAAAAGCAATATTTTTTATTACTATATTTGAATTTTAAGTGCGTCTATTAACAAAGAATAAGTTGAATGAACACTGAAATGAATAAAAGATGTGCTTATAATTTTTGCAACTTTAAGTTAATGGGGCTTTGAACTCAGGTGCTCTAGCAATTTGAACGAATATAAACAAGGAAAAGAGGTGTTAAATATAAATAAAAACAATGGGTAAAAACATAATAAAAAATAATTAATAATAGTTAATATTAATGTAA
>JAUYSY010000050.1 GCA_030696155.1 Alphaproteobacteria bacterium
GTCTTTTTTTTCTACTATTGTAAGAAGAGAAATGATGCCGGCATAATAGGTATAATCCCATTCTTTGTTTTCGCCTATTTTTTTTGCTAATTCGCTTATTGATTTTATGTCGTCTTTCGCTGTTCTAGAAAATGCTAAAAAAATCTTCCCATAATCTTTATGATCATATTTTTTTGTATAAAACGCGGCAGCAGCTTCAATAACAGCATCACGATTATCTTCTTGTGTTAGCGAAAGTGCAAAGGCAATACGACTAGAAACATCTGATCTATTAATAATTTTTTTTGCCATTTTTATAAAATATGAAACCTGATCGAGTTGTTTAAACATATTTAGATCTATAATAATGTGTGCCAGTTCAGTGCCGGAATAAGTATGATAATTTGGAAAATTTTCTTCTATCAAGCTAACAATAATAGAATGTTTTTCTTTTTTTACAGTTTTTAACGCGTTTATAATTAACGCATAATTGTACAACTTTTTTTGATTTTTTCTGTAAAGGTTTTTAGCGGTTTCATATATTGATTCATAATCTTTTTTTTCTATTTTTTCAAAAGCAAAAATAAAATCTATGTGTTCACTTTCTTCAAAATTGTAAGTTTTTTTGGCTATTTCAATTAATAATGGTCTATTGTCTTTTGTTATTTTTGAAAGGGCTAAAGCCATAATAGAGTATATATCGTTTTCTCTTTTTTGATGAGGATCAAAAATCGTTTTTGTTAATTCAATAAGGGAATCAATATCTTCTTCTATTTTTTTAAGATTTTTTATCATGTATGAATAATATTGAGCGCTCCAAAAGTCATCTTGATGCCAAGATTTAATTTTTATGATACATTTGATAATATTAATTCGTTTGTTTTTGTTGATTGGTTTCAACAGATCAATAATTAATAGGTAATTATCTTCTGTCCATTGTTTATGAATATCGATTTGTTGTATGAAGTCCCTTATTGCATTAACATCATCTGCATCCATGCCAGTAAGATGTTCGATAAAAACTGCTAAATTTTTTGGCGCAAAGACATTTAATAATTCTTTAGTTGCATTCTCACGATTTTCTTTGTTTTTTGTAAATTCTTTAAAAATAGCAGAAAAATTTTCGTTGTTATTCAGATGTTCATAATTTTCAGTCAAATATTCTAACGTATTGCAATAATCTTTTAATGTCCAATGGTTTTCTTGAAGAGTTTTAAGCATATGTGCGATAGGAAGACGTTTTTTTTGCTCTATTTTGTTGAATATATTAAGCATTGATTCATATTCATATGCATCAAATTTTTTTTGAGTATGCACAAGATTGACTATTTCACAAAGATGAATCATTTCATTTTTATTAAATTTTTTAAGCACCTCGATAATAGCACAAAATTCATTCATTGCGTCTGGGGATTTTATTAGATTTAAAAGATCATTTTGTAATATTTTTGCAGCCTTTATAACAATAAGGCGTCCGTTTTGTTTGACGTTTTCTAGTGTGCTAATAAAATTTCTATAATTTTCTATAATAAACAAATTGTTATTATTAAACGTTTTGATTACAATACGGCGTAAGGCTAAAAATTTTTCGTGATCATAGGGTTCATTCAATAAAGAATTAAATATTTTTTCTGCATCTTTTATTAAATTTTCTTCATTTTCGATGGGCAATATTTCACCAATATAGGTGTTCATTCTATTTTGAATATTTAAATTTATTTCGGTTTGGTCAGTACTTTCTATATCCATTAATGAATTAAGATAATTATTGCCATAATCAAAGGTAAAATCCATAAAATCATTTGGTTCATCATCACTTCCACCTGCAAACAAATTTGATGAAAGAAGAATAGAAGATAGAAAAAGTCCAATTGTAAATTTTTTATGCATTATAATACCCTGAAAATATAGAAATTTAATTGCTTATAGTCGATAGACATTGGAAGGATACATCGTTACGCCTCACTCATGTATATAAGGATACACTTCGCTCGTTGTTCCTTGTCTACTTCTCAATTCTATCGACTATATAACATAAAATAATAGATTGGTCAATAATATTGACTTTTATTTAAATGACATACAAATAAACACTTACATATAAATAAGTGTTTCGGTCTCAATAATGAGTAATGCTTTAATAATTTTATGCTTTGGATACATATCGTTGAGCCATGTGGCGTAGCGTTCTAATTGGTCTTGGTAATTTTCTAATTCATGATGGTACGTTTTAAAATCAATGATCGTAATTTTGTCATCTTGAATCACAAGGCGATCAATACGTCCTTCAACAAATTGACCTTTCCAATGACCCATTAAGGGAATTTCACCATAAGAATGATTCCCAAAAAAATCTGTATATATTGGATTTTCTAAAATATTTTTAACTTTGGGTAAAAATTCTAATAAAATGGGGCGTAAATCAATATCTTGATGCTCTATCCAATTATGCGCAAAATCGTCTTGCTCAGTTTTCTGGATTTTGGGTAATAGATGTAACAATTGATGTAATTTTGTACCAATATGCTGTGATTTTTGCGCGTTTAAGGGTGACGCACCAGCATTTTTCTTTATTGTTTCTACACGCACAGATGGAATGAAATCAGCCCAATTGGGTAATATTATTTCCTTTTGAGGTGCTAATTTTGGTTTATCGAAAGATAATATATTGTTTTGTTGTGTTGTTACAAAAGGATCATCTTTAAAGCTATAAAGTCCACCAAGATAATTATACGCGTCTGACAATGATTCAATAGAATCAGGTTCGACGAATGTTTCAATACCGCGTTGAACCAATTTATACCAAGATAAATCATTTATTTTGTCAGTGTTTGATGCACCCATGATATAAAGCTGATCTTGGGCACGCGTTAAAGCGACATATAAAAGACGTGCATGTTCATCTTTGACTTTGCTTAAATGTTTTGCTTTAAGGTCACACAAATAATTGCTTTTTGCCTCAGCTTTTAAAAGCAAAGGGGCACCTTCATCAGTCGTAATATAATCGGGTTGGCGTGCCATAGGGGGTGATATTGTATCGGGTAGAAAAACGATCGGGGCTTGAAGGCCTTTGGCGCCATGAACGGTCATGATGCGTATTTGGTTTTGATTTGGGTCGTCTAATTCTCGCTTAAGTTCAATCGATGTTTTTTTGATCCAATCGATAAAGCCTTGCAACCCACTTAAATGCGTTTTTTCATAATTTTGTAAGATGGTGATAAAAGCATCAATCGATTCTTTGGACTCATGCCCTAAACGCGCCAATAATTTTTGTAGTCCTTTTTGTGAATATAAAATATGGGTATAAAATTCGAATGGACTTAAACGAATGGCATCCCGAATATATCCATTTAAAAGTGTATGTAAATCAGTATGTTGAAAGGATATTGCATGCCAAAGGGTTGATGTTCGGTTTGCAAAATTTAATAATTGATCGTCATCCCAATTGAAGAAGGGCGATTTAAGTAAGCTTGCTAAAAGCAAATCATCGTAAGGATGTAAACAAAATTCGCCGAGATAGAGCAGGTCCTGAATCGCAAGTTCTTCAAGTAAAATCAAACGATCACACCCAGCAATAGGGATGTCATGTGTTTTTAAAGATTTGACGATCTCGTTCATTAACCCGCCACGTTTGCGCACCAGAATAAGAATATCTTTGGGCTGAATAGGTAAACCCGTCGAAGGCAATATTGTTTGGTTGTCTAACCAGTTTTTTATTTGGGTTGTTAATTGATCAACAAGAATCGTACGTGGGGATTGTGTAAGGATTGCATCCTGCTGCGGTATTGGCCAAGCATCGACTTCTTTTTTGCTAACGGGTGTGATGATGGGGAAAAGTGTCACAAGGCCCAATGCTTCTTTACGTGCGGGTTTATGGAGGATGCACATTTCGCCAAGACTATCAGGTAAAGTACCTTGATTAAAAACGGCATCAACGAGTTTTAAGATCGATGGTGCTGATCTATAACATGTATCCAATTTAATATTGGCGATATGTTTTGCGTTTAATGCAGCTTTTTGTTTTAAATGCTGCTCCGTTGCATGGAATAATTTAGGATCAACACCTTGAAAACTATAGATTGATTGTTTGGGGTCGCCGACCACGAATAAGGAACAAGGACGTGTTTTTTGATTATCAAAAAATTCATCTGTTAAGGCGTTTAAAATGCTCCATTGCAGATGATTGGTATCTTGCGCTTCATCCACCAAAATATGATCAATTTGGTGATCCAGTTTATAAAGGATCCAAGGAGCGATCGTAGGTTTTTGAAGCAATTCGGTGGTTTTAAGAATTAAATCTTGGTAATCGAGCACAGCTTTTTGTTCTTTTTCCTGCGCATAATTTTTATATATTTCAAGCGCTATGGATAAAAAAGACTTACAGATGTTTAAAAATATAAGATTATTTTTTTGTTGCAGGTAATCTTTAACCCGTTGAGCTTCTTCCTCGAGCAATCTGGTGCCCTCTGGCCATAAAGATACTAATTTTTGGGTTAAGAATTTTTTACGGATTTCACCTTCTTTGGTAAGGAAAAGGGAGGCTAAAAGAGATGAATCCTGGATATCATTTTGCAGCAAAAATTGTTCTAAAGGGGCGATTGTTGATTGTTCTTTGGCGGTTCCTTGAGAAGCAATAAGGATCCATTGTCTGTACAACAATTCTTTGTTTTTAAATATGGACCAAAATTGATCATCAATTGAAATATCTGTTTGATCAGGATCTAAATTAAAATTCTGAAATAATTGTGCTTCAAAAGCTGATTTTTCCTGGATGTCCATCATTTTTTGTAAAAATTGAGGCGATGTGTGAATCAGCGAGGTTATTTTCTCCTGAAAACTTTGTGCATTAAAATGCAACGCAATTTGCGGATCATAATTTTTTGTAACGTAACAATGTGCTAATTGCTTTTTAATGGCATTTTGAATGAGTTCTTGTGCATTTTGTTCGTCAATAATTTGAAAATTGGGCGCAATCCCTGCTTCGAACGGAAATTGTTGTAATAAAGATTGTGCAAACGAATGAATCGTTTGAATTTTAAGGCTATGAATTTTTTCAATTAAAACAGAAAAAAGTTGTTTGGCGTGATTTAGGATTTCAGTGTCAGGTGTAAACCCAAAAAGTGATGTCAATTCAATTTCTAATTGATCAAGGCTTAACGTTTGCCAAGTGGATGCTTTGCTTAAAATACGTTGTCGCATTTCGTTGGCAGCAGCTTTAGTAAAAGTTAAGCATAAAATACGTTCAGGTTCTATGTGGTGTAATAAAAGTGATAGAACCCGATCGGTGAGAATTTTTGTTTTACCAGAACCTGCAGAGGCTGACACCCAGCAGGATTGATAAGGGTCTAGGCTTATGGGTAGGTTATCAATCGAAAAGGGTAGTTGTTTTTGAAGTATTTGTGGGGTCATTCATTTTTACCAAAAGCATGTTCATTAGACTTCTTTCGAAACGCGCTAATGTGAGACGAGTGATAGGAGATTCAGCACGGAAAACCGGAATGTATCCTGATATACATGAGGATTTGAGTACTGAAACGACGTATCAATCGACCACAGTAGTAGCGTTTCGAAAGAAGTCTATTCGCTTTTATAGCATGTTTTTAAGTGTAATTTTATATTTTTTCGAATCTGCTTACCAATTTACTGTCTAAATTTTCATGTTTTGTATCGCCTGTACAAATAATGCTTAAGCCAGGACATAGAATATCCAAATCAAAAAAGGGGCTATGAAAAGGTACGGGGACATTTTCAAAATGGTCTTTAATCCAACCCATATTGTCATCAATGGCCCATGTGTCAAAATCTTTAATAATTAAAATGACATTTTGAAATGGTTGCACTTGGTTTTGAAGTAAATCAAGAATAAAGCCTATTTTAGACTTTGTCCCAAATAATAGAGCTTCAGCTTTATTGGCTGGAATATTTTTTGCATTAACAATCAAACTAGATAATCCTAAATTTTCAGCTATATAGGGAAGACATTCAATGACTTTAGAATCATTATGTATATAATATAATTTCCGTGTGGGTACACCAACTTCTTTTGAATCTAAATGAAATGCAGATTTGGTGAGCCCATCTGTAATTTGCATAATCTCGATAGAGAGATCAGCTATATTGGCATCTTCTTCAATCCGAGCTTCGATGTGGTTTAATTCTTCTCGAAGACTATCAAAATCTTCACAGAAAATGCCTGTTACATAAGGGTGTTGAATCAAATTTTTTGCTTTTTCAGCAGGAATCAATGAATCTTGATTATAAGAATTTATTAAAAGAGATTCAATTTTTTCTTGCCACTCAACAGATAATCTTGATTTGTGGATAACGTATTCAATTTCAATTTCAAATAAAGGGCCTTTGTAGATATTTTCCAATGCTGTTTCATTTTGTTTTTTTAAGTCAGAAATTTTCGTTTCTATATCTTTAATAGGAATATGGCAATTAAGAAAATGAATACGATTTTTATTGTAATCAGTAATAGGCTTTATAAGTGATGTACACGTATCTTTAACAGATTTAACTTGTTCTGAATACATATTCCAAAAATATTCAGACTTATTATTGCTTTTTATAAACAAAAAAAGTGGATTTACAAGTTTATAACCTATTGTTTCCGCATATAGAAATAGCATTGTTTTATTAAATAAGCTACTGACAAACCAAGCTGTAGGAATATAATGTGTTGTGGTTACAATAGGATATGATAAGTTCATTATCTCCCTTTTTTGTTGGGCTGTGTTATAAAGTGGTGTTAACTTTTTGATTTCGTGCGAATTGGGCTCTATCAATTTACGTTGAATTATAGCTGTTTTTTTTGCTACCAGATGTTCTACTTTGGTTGTTGGATCTGCTTCCTTTAGTAAATCAGATTGATCGTATATTTCTTTTGTAAATAAATTTTTATATACCGGGTTAGCATGGCCTTTCGACCATGCACATAATGATATAAGAATAATAATTAGGCGCTTCATCAGTATTAATCTTCCAATTGGTCATTTACGATAACAGCATTCACATTGGGTTCTTCTTTAATGGCTTTTTTGGTAAGCCACCCTTTTCTTTGGGCAAGGGCTTCCCATGCAGGGAAATTTTGGAAATCTTCTTCCCAAATGTTTAATAAAGCCGTGATGCGCTCTTCAATTTTTCGAATATCGTCAACATCATAATGATCCAAAATGAAATCGGCGATGTGTCCCCTTAAATCATTCCATAAATTTTGTTGATTATAATATTTTCTGGATGCTTTTAAGCGTGTATCCGTGATTATTGACTCTATATCCTTTCTTTTTTCATCATAAGTAGGATCAGGAAAATGAATTGTTTCGGCACGACTATTGATGGCTGCCAATTGTTCTTTGTTTGCACCGATTGTAAAATCAGAATTCGTTGTTATAAAAAAATGCACATTACTTAAATCAAAATTGAGCTTATAAAACTCATCTTTAATATGATCTGTTCCTTTTTCAAGTAATGTTTGTAAAATTGATCTTAGTGCTTGAGGATTTATTAAAGCGCCCGTTACAGGATTTTTTTCTAAAAAAGCATCGACATCATCGATTAAAATGATAACATTTTTGTATGGTTTTTTGTCGGTAGCTTTTTCAAGAAAAGCCTGTGATAATGTTCCATTTTTTGCGTGAAACCCAAAAAGTACTTGTGTGTCAAGATCTTTCGTAGAATTTACCTTTAGTTCGTAACAAGGAAGACCAAGGCTTGCTGCGATGGCCCTGACGGCTCCTGTTTTACAACGTCCTGATTTGCCATAAAAGATCCAAGAAGAACGCGTTGGCAATTTATCTTTTTCTTCTTTAGTTTCTTTATTTCGTTTATAATTTTGAGAATGTTCACAAATTGTTGTAACAATATCCATCAATTGATATTTTATTTGACCTTGATAATGGTTAAGAAGATAAGGACCTTTATTATGCTCAAGATTCGTGAATAAATCATTCACGTAGGTTTCTGTTTCAGGCTGATAATAAATTTCTAAATTCAGAGTTTCTGAAATAAGATTAGGGGGCAATAATTTAACGTCAAGAGCAAAATGAAGCATATCGTTTAAATCTCGTTCATTAATTATTTTGGATCTACGTTCTGAAATTTTTTGACGGCAATTATGGAGTGCAAATTCTATTGCTGCTTTTCTACATGGATCATTATAAAGATGGTATTTTTCAATATACAATTCTTCATATTCTTTGATTGATTCATTTTTAATTAAACTGTGTAATTTATCTTTAAGGATATCTGCATTAATTTTAAGAATACGATTAGGATCTTCGTTTAAAAACTCGGTTGCTAATTGTCCTGCAGTCGCTGCGGCAAGTGTTAAAATGCAGGCTTTATAATTGAAGGTTTTTTTATTTTCTTCTGCTGTTAGATAGCCTGCTGTTAGTGCTGGACTGGCACCTGCAAGGGTATATTTAAAAGCCTTTGAAGCAATTTTTGTAGCAATTTCTTTCCAAGTTTTTTTTGATAATTTTTTAATATATTCATCCATAGGTTTGATAAGTTTTTTTTCAACGATTTCTTCTTTTTTTTTATAAAATTCTTCTTTTCTTTTTTCAAAACTATCGTCGTTCTTTATATCGTCATAAAGTTTTTCATTTTCAAAAATACCGGCAAAAGGATAATGTGCATCAATATTACTAATCGGGTCAGCAGCAAATGTTTTAAACGTTAAAAAACAGATGGATAATAGTATAGGTAATGTTTTCATGGTTTTTTCCTAAATAACTGAATAATTTCAGTTTAAAAAATAAAATTATTGAAAATCAATGACTTTCATCATTGTGGCTTTCTTACTCCCTAAAAAAAATAGGCTTAAAAGGCACACCATTTTCAAAAAAAGTTAAATAATTTAAAAGCTTAGAGAATCACTTCTCATTCCTACGTCCCGCGACTTGTTCGCGGGATCCAGAAAACGTCCAAAAAATCTCGATACACGATTTTCTAGACACTTTTGCATCATGGATCCCGCGGTCAAGCCGCGGGAAGTAGAGAGGGTGAGATTTTTAATAGAAAATACTATAGCGTTTTCATTTCATTAATCTTCATTTGATCCAAAGAATTCATTATACTCCTCAACAACATCTGCATAAGCCGCGGATGCATATTCATGTCCATTTTGATCGCAATAACAATGAGCCTCTCTTAATTTATATATTAACTTATGTAAATCATGCGACCGTTCTATTCTCTCCGCCTCGTTATGTACGCTATTCTTCTCTTTACGCTTATTAATCCAATCTTGCTCTGCATCAAGAAACCCCCTTACATTTTCTTCTTTTGTACCCCATTTTTCTTGGCAGATTTTTTTCCTTTCTTCAGGCGTCTCACCTGCATGAAGGGGTTGCACATTTAAAGCAACCCATATTGTTCCTATTAAAAATGTCGTTTTTTTCATTTTATAACCTTTCGCATAATCCACATTTCATTATTGAATCTGTGAAAAAAGAATATATCGAATTATTTTTATTAAAAAAACCCGTAAAAAATACTGGGTTTTTTATTTTTTGAAATATTTTTATCTATATCTATTGTGAATTAAGGTGTTGAAAAACAAAATAAAAATGGTTATTTCATTGATATGAAGAATTTTTTAACAGAAGGATAAATTAATTTTTTTATTAGACTTCTTTGGAAACTCGCTAATGTGAGGCGAGTCATAGGAGGTTCAGCACGGAAGACCGCAGTGTATCCTTATATACATGAGGATCTGAGTACTGAAACGACGCATCAATCGTCCACAGTAGTAGAGTTTCGAAAGAAGTCTATTCATCATAAATCACCCCATTCATCAATACGGGACAGATGTCGATAAGGATCGTAAGCAGGTGCTTTTTCAGGGATCGGATGGACAAGATAAGGCGTTTCAGGATTATCGTAAAAATTTAGAAGTGTTATTAAATTGTCTGCAATATCAGGTAATAAAATATCCAAGTCTTCCTTGAAACACCTAATTTCAGCTTTATCTTCTTTAGCTTTCAGGCGCCATAAAGAAAGATTGAGTTGATCGGGATTTATGCTCAGTCCAAAACCATTTTTAACAGCGATCAAAGCTTCAATCAAAAGCTGGCCTGAAAACCCTAAAAGCATATCTTTTTGAAGCGGTAATTGACCCGTTTTGTAATCGATAATTTCAAACTGACCATTGTGAAAAAGATCAATACGATCAGCAATTGCCTTAAGGGTGAAATCACCTTTGGGTAGGGATAGTTTTATAATGCCTTTATGCTCAAGTAACGAGGATTTTACAAAAATACGTCGTTTTATTTCCTCCTCAAAAAACCATTTAAGGATGGAAACAATGCTTGGCTCCCAAAAAAACAAAAGATCAGGCGATAGTTTAAGGGCGTTTATTTTTTGCGTGCCCAGTAATAATAATTTGCCTATATCTTGCGTGTTTAAAAGCCCATGGTGATTTTTTTGGAAATCTTCTAATATGTTGTGCACTAAATTCCCAAAATGGGCGGGCGATGGTTCTTGTTGAATCGGATCTAATTGTTTCAACTTTAAAATATGGCGTGCAAAAATAGCATAAGGATTGCGTAATAAAGTTTCGATTTGGGTGGCGGATAAAGCCCGAGGTCGAAGCGCAAAGGAAGGTTTTGGCGCAGGGGGACTAATATTGATAGGCGCCAATGGTTGATCCAATAAAGCGGCCCATTCTTTCCAAGGCGTTTTGGTCTGAAGCTTATGTTTTAACCCTAAGGTTTCAAGATAATTCTCAAGCTTTAATAGCCAGCGTGAGGGGCATTGTGGGGATCCATGGATATGCTCTGAACGTGTTAAATAAATTTCTTGTGTGCCAAAAGCTTGGCAAAAATCATGTGCTGATAATCCTATGCGTCGTTCAATCGGTGGCAATCCAAGGTCGGCGCGCATTGCTTTGTTAAGCCAAGGGTCGCCTTTAATTTCAGGGGGCCAAGATCCTTCATTAAGGCCCGCCAAAATAACCAAATCAACGTTTTGAAGACGTGCTTCAATGGTGCCCCAAATAGCAATTTTGCAATCGAATTGTTTCGGACGATAAACTTCTTTATCAAAAAATTGTCGAAGTAAACTTGCATAGGATTGGGGATCAAAAGCAGGCAAATCACGCGCATCATTTAAGAAGTTTTTAAAGAATTGACTTAAAGATGCACCTGCGTCGCCTTCCCACAAAAGATCACCTGCAAAATGAATGGCAGTATTTAAATGAATTTCAATAAGATTTTTTAAATCAATGGATTCTTTGAATAAAAGCGCATGTAATTCTTTGGTTGTTTTTTGCAGTTTTTCTAAAAAAAGAATAGCTTCAGTATAATTTGGCTGCATTTTTAAGATTAAATCGGAAAGTGTTAATTTATGATTCCCACGCAAAGCTGTTTGTTCTAAATCCTCTAAAAACAAAGACGTTTCGGGGTAAATAAAAGGATGCTTTAAAAAATTCAATAATAATATGGGTTCAAAATTGCCTTGAATTAAATCGAGTAAAATAAGCAAAAATTGTCCTGCTTGGCTTTGAATCAAAGGCGTTCCATGGGAATCATCAACTTCTATTTGCCATCGTGCAAGACTTGCTTTGACGCGTCTTACAAGGTCGCGATCTCCAGTCACAAGCACTGATTTTTTTTTGGCGTCCACGCTTGCTTGTTTAAGGATCAATGCAATGACATTGGCTTCTTCAGTATGATCTTGGCAATTTAGATACATCAAATTATCCAAAAATCCTAAATTTTCAGGTGGTAATAAAGCGTATTTGCCTTTTGGATTAAAAAGAGAGGATAAAAACGCAGATTGAAATGTTGATTTTTGGGTATTATGCCAAATCTTGATATCATTTCTATGCCAATGGTTTTGATGGCATAATTTACTTAATTGGTGTTGGGGGTGCGTTGGGTGATGTTTAACATGCTGCCAATCGTCTTCCTCCATATCCAAATCGAGACCTGGTAAAATAACATGACCTTGAGGCAATGTTAGAATTTGCTTCATTAAATGCGCTGTCATTGGAAAAGTGCCCGTCGATCCAGCAATCAGCACAGGATATGCGGGTGGTGAGGATGTATAAAGATCAATGAGCGCTGAAAACAAAAGATTGCGACGTGCGATAGGGTCAAGTTTTTGATTTTCCTCAAGAATATTTGGCCAATGATTTGATATAATCATTAAAAAATCAAGCGTTACTTGCCAATGATTGGCATAGAGTGACGGTACGAGTGTTTGAAGTTTTGAAAGCGGAATATTTTCTGATTGTAATTGATCTAAAAAATTCGATAGACTTTGGGCGAGTGTAAAGGCTTGGCCAAAACGATGTAGGCCAATATCTTGTTGTTTGCTCCACGCAAAAATAAGATGCGCTAAAATAAATTGTCGTTTAAGGGGTGAAATCGACGATTTAACATTAAAATCATTAAGAAATTCGTGATCATTTATTTCGATTTGATCGAGTGCTATTTCTCCTAAAGGGATAAGACGCGGTAAAAATAGCGTTTTCTTGTTAAATTTTTCAGCATATTTTTGGTAAAACAAAGGCGTAAATTGATGGCAGGCGCGTTTGCTCGGCAGAAAAATATGGATTTGGCTTAAAATAAGGGGTTCGGCACCATAATTTTCTAAAATGCCGTCAACGAAATAATCTAAAAAAGAAACGCCCGTAGGTATTGTGTATAAGTTCATAATGCAATTTATAACATCCTAAAGTGGATATGGTAAGAAAAAATATATAAAACCTATATTCATATAACAAATCATAAGTTTGGACTATTAATTTATAAATACTCATGATAAAATGACCCTATTATAAAAAAATTTACCAATTGCCTATTGTTTATAAAGCGAATTTAAAAAAGGATATCAAATGAAGAAAACAGTATTAAGTATTTTTTTTACATTTCTTATTATTTTTTACAATATTGTATCTTATGCGGCTTGCAAAAACTATGTTCTAGATTTTAAAAATGTTGATGCGGAGATTTTAAACGCTAAAGAATTAAGCATTATTTTTTTTCATATTGTGGACAATGTTTCTATAGAAAAATCTTCTGAAAAATTTATTTTAAAATTTCAAACTGATTCTAAAGACGTGCAATCAAATATTCAAATTTTACTCAATGGTAAATATTTTATCGAAATGGCACTTGCTGATATCGAAAAAAAACTAATTTTTAATTTTATAGATAGAAGCACAAATGATAAAGAAACAATATCATGCTTTAAAGAAATATTAGAAGGTGGAGAAATACCATTAACAAAAATAATCTTATCTTTTTTATAATGACTTACTATCCATATGAATTAAATGTCTTTTTTAGTTTTAATTTTTGACTATATTTTTTTTTAGAAGCGTATTAGACTTAATAAAGCGTTAAGCTCGCAGTGCAGTTTTCAAAGGGATAAGAATATGAAAAGATCCATTTTTCTAGTATTTCTTTTTCTTGCTTCACCTGTTATGGCATCGGGTAGTAACTTTTACTATAAATTAGCATGCTCTATCATGAGGAATTACGTTAAACCTTATGGTGCAAATATTCCTTTTGATTATTTTTTAAACCTTCATTATGCGTCTCAAGGCGGGCATAAAAAAGCGAGAGATAAATTAAAAGACTCTGCACAACATTACGTTAAATACCCCAATTTATTTTTAGGCTACCCAAAGAAAGAGCGTATTGGTATTATACATATTCTTTTTAAATATTTACCCAAGGAATAATAATAACGCGATCTCGGAATTAGAATATTAAAAATCAATAGGTTCGTCGTTGCGAGCGGCAAAGCAGCAAAGCAATCCAGTTCTAAAATCAATATACTGTATTTGAAGGACTATTTTCTGGATTGCTTCTTCTCCCCATTTAATTTTGGGCTCATCGCAACGACGGAAAGTTTAGGTTTCCTGAAGAATGAATTATCGAGTTCGCGTTAATACGTTAATAAGTACAGCCATCTAATATTAAATTAAATGACTGTATAAAAATAGAATATTCCTAGGGAAGCACTTCAAACATTGCTTCAACTTCAACGGCAACATTAAAAGGAAGAGATGCCGCACCCATTGCAAAACGTGCATGCTTGCCTTTTTCACCGAAGATTTCAACCATAAGGTTGGATGCGCCATTTAAAACGGTAGGATGATCCGCAAAATCGGATATTGCATTAACAAAACCACCAATTTTTAAACAACGAACAACTTTATCTAAATTACCTTTAAGATGATAATCAAGTTGCGCGATGATATTAAGACCACATAAGCGCGCTGCTTCTTGAGCTTGTTCAACTGTAATTGTGTGGCCCACTTTACCTAAAAACTTTTTCTCACCTTCCCAAAAAGGAAGTTGGCCTGAAATATACACAATATTACCGCTCTGGGTTACTGGCAAATAATTAGCAACAGGCGCTGAAACTTTTGGCAAATTTATGTTTTGGTCAATAAGACGTTTAGCAATCATTTTATTCTCCAGGATGATTCGATCTTTTTCTTAATGCCTGACAAATTATAGTTTGTAAAGTCAAATATTTATGACACAATATTTAAAGAAGGTAATTAAAAATAAAAAAAGGGGGAATGTCATGAAACTTAAAACGGCTCATCCTATGATCCGATTTTGGCATTATGTGTCTGAATTTCTGGCAACGTTTATATTCTTTTTTGTTGGCTCTATGATGATTGGCGTTTTTTTCGGTTTGCCAGCTTTTAAAGAGTCTTTCTTAACACAAGAAATGCGAATTCTTGCAGTTGTTATGGTTATTATTGCCACAACCCTTTTGATTATTTATTCACCTTTAGGCAAAATAAGTGGGGCGCATATGAACCCTGCTGTTAGTTTTGCTTTTTGGATGGAGGCACATCTTGAAACAATTGATTTTATCTTTTATGTACTGGTGCAAATATTAGCTACTTTGGCTGCTATCTATCTGGTATCAATTATTATTCCTGATCCCTCCATTGCTACAAAATTGGGTCTTCCAGAACCGCCATCAGAACATCGTGTTTTTATTGAATTTGCCGCTGAAGTTTTTGCAACAGGTATACTTATTGGTCTTCTGTTCTTTTTTCTTTCTGAAAAAATACTTGTAAAATATACAGGCGCTTTGATGGGATGTTATATTTTTTTCATTAAGCTTATTTCAATTGAGGCAGTCAGTCTGAATTTAAATCCAGCTAAATATCTGGGGGCAGCAACTGTCTTTCATCATTTTAGTAATGCCTGGTTGTATATCATAGGACCTTTCTTAGGAACGTTTTTAGCTGTTATGCTACATAGAAGCTGGAGCATATTAAAACGTCCTAAATATTTCAGGTTTAATCATGAAGAAGGATATCTTGAAAAGCTATTTTCACGTTATTCAGATCTTAAAAAGAAGAAGTGAAGAAAAAATAGCGCAAACGTATGAAATGCTTCAATTATTTGTGCCGTCTTTTGGGTAGGGTCAAGCTTTAATTTAGATAGTTTTCATGATTGTTGAATGTGCTCTTTTGAAAATAAGACAATTTAACTTTTTATCAATCTAAAATAATGTGCAAATCGGTTTTGGTTCAACGCTTTTTCTTCATAACGGGTTATGGGGATAAAAGAGGGTCGTGTAAATTCAGTGTTAAATTCTTCAACAAGCTTTAAAGATTGTTGGTTGGCAATGGCATCACGCATCCAGATTTCATAGCCTTTATGATCGGTCGCTAAATAAAGCTCGCCTTCAGATTTTAATTTTGTAGCGCATAAATCAATAAATTGCGATGTCACAAGGCGTCTTTTATGATGGCGTTGCTTTGGCCAAGGATCTAAAAAAAGGGTGAATACTTTTGATAATGATGCGGGTTTTAATTTTTCAAGAAAAATACGGGCATCCAATGGTGAAAGACGAATATTATCAATCTGTTGATTGTCAACATGTTGCAATAGACTTGCAACGCCATTCATAAAAGGATCAAGACCAATAAAACCCATTTCAGGGTTTTGACTGGCTTGGTACACAAGATTTTCGCCACCGCCAAAACCAATCTCAAGAACATATTCTTTGATTGATTCTGGGAACAAGACATGAGGATCAAATACATCGCAAGTCGCTATATCAAAATTAAGCTTGGGCAATAAATCTTCGACTAAATTTGTTTTATGGACGCGTAAGGATCTACCTAAACGGCGGCCATAAAATTTAACGCCATGTTTCATACTCAATTCTTTCCAATTGTGGAGGGTGCCAAAAATATAAAATTTCGGGATTCGTAATGCTCATGTATGAAAGGATACACGCCGCTTCCTTCACCACTCATCTTTTTGACCCAAATTTGAAATTGATTGAGTATGTATTTTTTTAACTGCATCCAAATTCTCTTTTAAGCTCATCAACAAGCGATAATTTTTCCCATGAAAAACCACCATCGAGTGTTGGTGCTCTTCCAAAATGGCCATATGAAGCTGTACGTGCATAAATAGGACGATTTAGCTTTAAATAATTTCTTATACCTTTAGGGCTAAGATCTACCATTTCTTGTAGCTTTTTGGAAAGTTTTTCTTCATTTACATTCTTTGCGTCATGTAAATTAATATAAATCGCAATGGGTTTTGCAACGCCTATCGCATAACAAAGTTGTAATGTGCATTTATTTGATAAATTCGCAGCTACTATGTTTTTGGCTAAAAAGCGGGCCATATAGGCAGCTGACCTGTCAACTTTTGTAGGGTCTTTACCCGAAAAGGCACCACCACCATGGGGTGCTGCGCCACCATACGTATCAATAATAATTTTACGGCCTGTAAGGCCTGTATCCCCATCCGGTCCACCGATTACAAAACGACCTGTTGGGTTAACGTAAAAGTTTTTTTCGTCACACATCCATCCTTGCGGCAAAATATTTTGGATGTAAGGACGCACAATGTCACGCACATCTTCCTGACTTAAATCTGGATGATGTTGTGTGGAAAGGACAATGGCTGATGTGCCATAAGGGACGCCGTCTTCATATTGAACACTTATTTGACATTTAGCATCTGGTCTTAAACCGGGTAAAGATCCTTTATGACGCGCATCTGATAAAGATTTTAATATAGCATGGGCATAATAAAGGGGGGCGGGCATTAAAACATCTGTTTCGCGGCTTGCATAACCAAACATAATGCCCTGATCGCCAGCGCCTTCTGATCCTTCATCATCGGCTTCAACACCTTGTGCAATATCTGATGATTGAGCATGGATATAATCTTGAATAATAACATTTTGCCAATGAAATCCTTCTTGCTCATACCCAATTTCACGGATACAAGATCTGACTATTTCTTCATGCATTTCTTGAGTCAAAGGGGATGCAGATTTTACTTCTCCCGCTAGAATCACACGATTGGTGGTTGCAAGTGTTTCAAGGCCCGTATGCGCATGAGGATCTTTTAATAAATAGGCATCGAGTAATGCGTCCGAAATACGATCGCAAATTTTATCGGGATGGCCTTCGGAAACTGATTCACTGGTGAAGATGTAGTTGCTCATTTTTTTCCCTTATTTTTTTATGTTTTGTATTTTTCAATTATATTTAATGCGTTCATCGGCGCATTGGGGAGTCCAATAAAGGCACAATCAAGTTTAATGCCTTCTTCAAGAATTGGTTCAAAATCAACTTGATCAATTTCGATCGCACCGAATTGTGTCAAATGCGTATTGATAAATTGAGCATCTAATATCTTGAATTTATTCTGAATAAGAGTTGCTACAAGCTGAATGAGGCAAAATTTAGAGGCATTTGTTGCACGCGAAAACATGCTCTCGCCAAAAAAGATGCCGCCAATATGAAGGCCGTAAAGACCGCCCAAAAGTTGATCGTCTTCCCAATATTCAATAGAATGTGCATGGCCTTCTTCGTGTAATTCTAAATAAAGATCAATTATTTCATCATTGATCCACGTATCTGTTTTGTCTTTGCGGATTGTTTGGCAGTTTTTGAGCACTTGCTCAAAATCACGATCATAAAAAAGCTGACCCTGCATGTTTCGAAATTTTTGGGCCAATTTGGTCTGAATATGAAATTGATCCAAAGGAATCATGCCGCGTTTTTTAGGACGCACCCAAACACAATGAGGTTCGTCAATGCTTTCGGCCATGGGAAAATAGCCTTGCGCATAGGCCATTAAGGCCATTGATATGGGGATGTTACTGATCAAGGCCTATAAAGCGCTCCAGCCAGTGAACATCATATTCGCCATTTAAAAATGATTGTGCTTTTGTTATTTTTTTGTGCAAAGGAAGAGTCGTTTCAATACCGCCAATCACATATTCATCAAGCGCACCGCGTAATCGCATGATACATTCGTTGCGTGATTGTGGATGATGTACCACTAATTTCGATGCAAGACTATCGTAATAAGATGGCATTTTATAGCCTGAATATAATGCCGAATCAACGCGTACGCCAAGGCCACCAGGTGCATGATAATCATTGATCGTGCCAGGGGAGGGCATAAACGTTCTAGGATGTTCTGCATTCACGCGACATTCAATAGCATGTCCACGGAATTTAATATCCGATTGTTTGAACGCAAGATGAGCACCAGCGGCTACTCGAATTTGCTCATGTACTAAATCAATGCCAGTAATCATTTCAGTGATTGTATGTTCGACTTGAAGGCGTGTATTCATTTCGATGAAATAAAATTGACCATCTTGATATAAATATTCGACAGTACCAACGCCTAAATAACCTAATTTAGCAACAGCTTTTGCGGTTAATTTACCGATTTGAGCACGTTCTTCATCATTTAAAGCAGGAGAAGGCGCTTCTTCGATCACTTTTTGGTGGCGGCGTTGTAATGAGCAATCGCGCTCACCCAAATGAACGACATTGCCGTATGAATCTGCAATAATTTGAACTTCAATGTGACGTGGATGGTCCAAATATTTTTCAATATAGACTTCGCTATTGCCAAAATTTGCTTCGGCTTCATTGCGCGCTAAATATAAACATTCTTTAAGGCTTTCAGGTGAGCGTGCCACTTGCATGCCTTTGCCACCACCGCCACCAGCTGCTTTAATAAGTAATGGATAGCCAATAGATTCTGCAATTTTTAAAGCGTCTTCTTCATGCTCAACAGAACCCGAAGAGCCAGGTACCGTTGGAATGCCTAATTTAATCACGGCATCTTTTGCGGTGATCTTATTGCCCATTAAGTTGATATGTTCAGGCTTAGGGCCGATAAAGGCAAGACCGTGATCGATGACAACTTCGGCAAAATGTGCGTTTTCAGAGAGAAAACCAATCCCAGGATGGATAGCATCAGCGCCTGTAATGGTTGCTGCAGAAATCAATGCAGGAATATTCAAATAACTGTCTTTAGCGCGCGGTGGGCCAATACAAACGCTTTCATCGGCAAGTTTGACATGCATTGCATTTGCATCTGCTGTTGAATGAACAGCGACGGTTTGGATGCCCATTTCACGACAAGCGCGCAAAATACGAAGGGCAATTTCACCGCGATTGGCAATCAGTATTTTTTCAAACATATTTTGTAACTTCCAAGATGATGCATCTATTTGCCAGAATTATTGGGCAATGTGTTTACTCGAGAATAAGTAAAGGCTGTCCAAATTCAACAGGTGATCCGTCTTCAACAAAAATTTTGGTCACAGTACCAGTTTTTGGTGCAGGAATAGGATTCATGACTTTCATGGCTTCGATGATCAGAAGCACGGTGCCTTCTTTGACCAAATCGCCCACTTTAACAAAGGATGCACTACCAGGTTTGGGGGAGACATAAACAGTTCCAACCATAGGCGAGTTTATCGCATTGATCAGATTGTCTTCAGCTGGTATGACAGGCGCCACATTAATAGGCGTCACATTTTGACTTGGTAGCGGTTGATGTTGCATATCATGATGGGGTTGACCCATAGACACAAATTGAGTTTGTGTTACTTGTTTCGCAACACGGATTTTTAAACCCTTAGATTCAATTTCAATTTCAGTAAGACCTGTATCTACTAAAATTTGTGCGATTTTACGCACTAAATCTTCATCTTTTTCGTGTGGTTTAATGGCCATTTCTAAAACACCCATTGATCGCCCCTTTACTAATCGTTGAGAGGAAAAAGTTTTGCAAAAAATTACTTACTTATTAAAAGACTTATACCACAATTGTCAAGAAAAAACATATTATTTTAACTATATTCTTAATATATTTTTTTATTAAATGATTTTATTGGATAATATTCTCGTTTTAAAGTTAAAAAATGTTTTCGTTAAAGTGAAAGCTTAAAAACACCGTAGGGGAGACGCATTATAGTTTGAGAGAGATCCAATCCTTGCCTATCGAAAATTTAGGTCTATCTTAAACTATAATGCGTTGACCACACTAATTAATCATCAATAGAATTCCAATTATTAAAATTATGATCAACAATCATTTCATTTTTGATGGAATCATCTATTAAAAAACCCTCATGAATCAGGATGGCTTTGGCACCATCCCTAGTTAATATTGCAGGTGCCCCTTCTGTATCTAAAGGATCGGCGGTAAAATATTTTTGCCACTTTGTATTATTTTCATCGTCAGATATTAACCCTTGAAGATATAAATATTCTGCAATAGAACCTGTTGTAAACGGACGGAATTGTCTGTTTTGTCGTGTTTTAGCTCTCAAACGAAGAATTTCCTTTTCACGATCAGCAGGCGATAAGTTTTTACCACTAATCCCAAGTTCTTCTCTAAGATCGTCGGCATCCTGTCTTGTTTCGGATGCTTGCATAACCCAATCAATAAGACGGTCGGGGCTTACAAGACCGTAAAACGTTTGAACGACGTTCCATTTATTCCCCGCAAAAGGATCTTGCCCCATAGTGCCCATACGTTCTTCATACGAAGCGATGGCAGCATTTAGACCTAATTCATCTTTTAATTGATCACGATAGGAACTTATCAAATGAACGTTTTGAGAATTTTCAGCTGCTTTTGCCAAAATAGCCGTCGTAAAATGTGCATTTTTCTTAACGGATAAGAAACGTTTTAAATTATCTTTAAAGTTATTCGTTTGATATCCATTTTCTGATAGTGCATAAGCCACAGAATTGATACCTTCTGCTTGGCCTGTGGGGCAGTGCAAAAGACCGTTTACCAGTAAGTTAAACAATAACATCTTGGCGTCTGGATCAACGGTATGATTGATGCGATCCATAACAAAAGTTAGTGCTTTTTGGGTTTCAGGAATTTGGGCTTCGTACATTTTCCAGGGTTTAACATCATTCCCTATCAACGGTAATTTATAAAGAGCCCTGATATAGCCTGTTAAACGCGGCGCAAGGTATTGAAATACTTTATCAAGATTTGATAGATTTTGATTTTTGGCATCACTTGAAAAATCACTGGCAAGCATTTCATAGGAAAGATAGCCCGGTTTTGTATCATCGTAAAAGTTAAGATCCGCCATAATTTGTTCTAAAACATTAAGCATTTCACGGCCGTTAAAAACTTTGTCTACGATGATATCAGGTAATTTATTGGATGTAAAAACCCTACGATTGATGCGCAAAGGTTTTTTGTCTAAAACTGAATATACATCCATTTTATTTGTTTTGTTTGGCATAGGTTCCAAAAATGGCCCATCAAATTCGAGTCGATCTCCAAAATGGGCGCGCAATTCTTCTTTGCCCCATTGCAAAGGATTGTCACTTCTAGGAAGAAGATAGGGATTCCCCCGGAGATCTAAGTAAGTTAATTTTGTTAAATTAGCTATGCTTGCAGGAATAGTAGTTAAATTATTACCATCTAAAGAAAGAAAGTGTAGATTCATCAGATTTCTAATTGACTCAGGCAAAGAAGTAAGTTGGCATCTGTCGAAAAAGATGGTTTCCAAGTTTTCTAAATTGCCGATGGATTCTGGCAAAGAAGTAAGAGTCTTTATCTTGATGCTAAGTTCTTTTAAGTTTTTCAAATTACCTATAGATTTTGGTAAAGAAACCGATATACCGCCCCAAATATGAAGCTCTTTTAAATTTTTCAAGTTACCAATTAAGTCGGGCACAAAAAAATCGTAACTGCTTGAAAAGTCAAGTATTTCTAAATCTGTTACCTTAGTTATTGCATCAGGCAACTGAAAGTATCCACGTATGGCATGAACTTTTTTTAACCAGGGAAATAGGTCGATATATTGAAGCATGTTTAAAATTCTATTGTCTAAAGCTCTGTCCTGTATAATAGGATCGACCTCAAAACACTTTTGATTAAAAATTTGATTAGGGTCTTTCGAATAAGATAAAGTGTTTATAATTTTATGTAAATCATCAACATTTGATAATCCAATATTTTTAATATAATGTAAAATGTTTGTTTTAAAATAGTAAGGATCATGATTTTTAAATTCTATTATATCAAGAAAAATCTTAATATGTTGAATATCATCAAAATTCATTTTATCTTTTAATTGTTTTATATAATCATCTAATTTTTTAATTTGATCACCATACTGTATAAATGAATCTGTATCCATTATCTTTGTTTTATCTCCTTTAATATTTTGGAGTCTAGAGAGTATTTTTACCAAAATATCAGGGCCAAAGCCTTTATCATGCGTAAAATGATAAGCACATTGAAAAACTTCGTTATCAAATTTATTATAATAAATAGGGTCGATAAGATTGAGTATGCTTATTAGATTTTGATATTGACGCAACGAAAGATAATATCGTTCATTTAATTTTTCATACCTATAAATAACAGAATTTTTTGAGAATTCACTTTTGAGTGCACGACGTATAATGGCGTCATATTTTAATGGATCCACTTGTCTTAAAAGCTGCATAAGCGAAAAAAAACATGCTGAATCATAAATATTTTTTTCTAAACCTAAGGTTTTAATAATTTGTTCTGAATGATCTGTCAAAGCCTTAATATTTTTTTTATGCCGCTGATCAAGCATTTTTTCCACGTTTACTGGATCAAGAATCGTTTTAAAACCATTATCTTTAAAATCATCACTTTTATAATGGGATCGAAGTGTTTCTATAAAAGAATCAAAAAGTTCACGATTGTAAAAAGGAGAATTACAAAACGCGCCAATCAATCGAATTTCATAAAATATATATTGTTT
>JAUYSY010000015.1 GCA_030696155.1 Alphaproteobacteria bacterium
AAATTTAACATTATAAATTAACATTTAAAATAGAAAGACACTAAAATGAAAAAAATTATCTTGTTAATGCTTCTTGCATTTACCAGCACGACATACGCAAACGAATATGATGATAAAGCAAACGAATACATAAACCTCATCGATCAAATCTGTGACAATATATACAGTAAAATGCCAAATGAAGAGCTACATTTATTGCTAAAAGAACGTTCGGATACTCTTTTAAAAGAGATGCTCAACGCAACTAAAACAACTTTAAAAACAGCAAGTTTATCCAATGAAATGGCAGTTGACCAATTTACAGAAGACGGCAATTTATATATACAAAATTTACGTAATTCAAAATATTCTGCCTATCCAGCTGCCCCACAACTTGTAACCCCTTTTGAAAATCAACAATACAAAAGCATATCAAACAATTTAGAAAAAATGAGAATATACAAAAGCAAAAAAAGCGATGAACGTATGTCAATAATCATGCAGAAAACCAAAGCGGCTATGAAAAGTGAAACATTTCATGACGAAGACTTCATGATCAAATATGCTTCATATTTCTGGATATTTTAATATTTATATCCTAAGAAAATATTACACCTGCTTAAGGCAAGATAATCTTAAATCTATCTTGTCTTATGTTTTACATCCTTTTAAGACAGATTCTGAGCATCCACAACAAAAAGACCTTGCTGAAACAAAACAAGGTCTTTTTTAATCATTTTTTAAAATCGTCGCTACACATATTCCAATCGACGATATCAACTTTAAATGGAGCATCATCGTTTTATACTATAATAATAGACTTCTTTCGAAACTCTACTACTGTGGTTGACTGATGCGTCGTTTCGGCGCTCAAATCCACATGTATGAAGAATACACTGTGGTCTTCCGTGCCGAATCTTCTATCACTCGCTCCACATAAGCGAGTTTCGAAAGAAGTCTAATATAAAAAATATTTAACTCACTCTTCCCCAGAAGAGTCGTCTTCAAAATTTTCTGTGTCATCACTTAAATCATCACTCTCTGAAGTATCGCCAGGAAAACTTGAAAAAGATGATGAATCAGCAGATACTTGAAAAGGCGTTTCAATTTGATCATCTTCGTCTTCACCATGATCACCAAGCTCTTTTTTCAGAACATTTTTAATCTTTTTACCAATTTCGTCAGGCACTAAAGAACGCTGATGAAGTGTTTCAAATAATGAAACAAGCGCACCTTTTTTACAATCCCCATGATTTGGCATCGTGATAGGTTTCATACCTTTTCCAAAAATCATCGCGTGAGAACCATGACCTCTTTGCTCATTAAAAGTTAGTCCCATTCTTGTCACCATGGATTCTATTTGATCTGGGCGCCATTTTAATTTCGCAAGCGATTTCACTCGATTCAAAAAAGTTTTCACTTTTTTACCACCCCGAAGCATCGTCGTCATAAAACCTGGCATAAAAACTGAGGCATGATTATAAGCAGATCTTAATGAAGAGCCAACATGATCTAATTTTTCAGAATCAATTTTTCTTAATTCTTGATTAGAAGATGATTCTATTTTTTTACTTTCTGAAAAAGCAGCCCCTTTTAATGAATTATCTTTTTTTGTTTTTTTCTTTTCTTTCTTTGGCGTAATAGTCTTCAAATAGCTCCGTGTGCTTTGCACAATATCAGAGTTCTTAACAAGAGGCATATTCATCTCAAAAGAAGCATTCGACGACGAACTGGAAGTATTAATAGTTTGATCTGGAGACGTTTCAAACACTTTTTGGGCTTTTAAAATTAGACTTGGCGTAGAACTAGAAGATGAAGAAGAATTTCTGGATGAAACAACATTTCTATCTTTTGTCTTCTTTTTTTTCGGGGCTTTTGAAACTACATTTCGTGCAGCAGAAGATGAACTTGAAGAAGAGCTGCTGGATGAAGTGCTACTAGCGTTTTTGGAAATAAAATTTGAAATTGAGTTAATTAAAATCTTTATTTCAAGACATTTATTATTTAAACTCAAAATGTAATCTTTAAAAGATTCTGTATTATTCCATTTTTCACAATAAATTTTTACACTTTTTATTGAATTGATTAATGCTAAAGAAATATTAATATTACTTGAAATATTATCAATTCCTCTATTTGTTACTATCTCTTCAAGAATTTTAGAAATACTAAAATTCATATCACCTTCCAAATTTCCTAATAATCTATTGAAATATTCAATATCATTATTTTTATCTTTTTGATTTATATTAAGATCAAATAATTTCAATTGTAACATCATAACTCTAGAATAATTATTTGTTTTAATATTTACTGAAATTGCATGATGCAAATAATCAAATTTTTTAGAAAGGTCATATGCAACTTCATAAAGATCTGAAACCTTAGTAAGGTCCCCAATAGCTATATAGATATTTGCAAAAACAAAGACCAAATCTAGATTGTTTTTTATGATATTGGAATCATCAGCTAATATATCCTTAAAGACACCTTTTTTTTCTAAATTGTTTAAAAGTCTTATAAGAAGAGGTCTTTCTGTTAATCGATTTACAATAATCGATTTTATAAGCTTTTTATAAACATCATCTTTATAATCTCTAAAAAATTCCTTAGGAAGAAGTCCAATAATATCAATTAAATGATCTGGTTTGTTTTGCGTAGCCAAGACATTAAGAGTATTTAAAACGGTATACTTAAGATCATTACAAATGGACCCTTCTACAAAAGAAAAAAATTTTTGCTGATAATTAATAAACTTATTTAATCGGGGATAATCAGTTCGAGAACCATCAAAATAATATACAAAAATTTTTTGTATTAAATCAAAAGAACCTGCTTTATTTAATAAATATTCATTATGTAAATATGAAAAATTCATTATTTCTAATCTAAGTTCAATTGCTTCTTCATGGTATCCATTACGCATTTTCAAATCAGATATAATTTTGTATACAGAAGCACCTATAATAGATATCTCCTTCATAAAAATTGAATATATGCTAGATGAGCTGTCATTTATAATAGTTGAATATTTTTTTAATTCATCGATTTCGTTTTTCAATTTTTCTAAAACAGTAATTAAAAAACCTTCTCTTACGAATTTATTCCAACGCATAAAATCACTAATAACATCGAAATGTAAATTTATTTTTCCAAGCCTAACAATATCATTTAAGTCTTTATTTTCTGATTGTTGATTAAAAGCTATATGGATTTCTTTATCGTTGTTTTCAAATTGATGTTTATTAAATTTTTCTATAAGAAACACTTCAGTGCGCGCTTCATAATCATCATGTTCAATAAATACGTTTTGAATAATTTCTTCTTCAATCGATTCAAAAAAACAAGTTATTTCATTGTATTCTTGTAACAAATAACAGTTTTCTTCAGGTAAAAAAAGCGAGCCAGATGAACCTGCACTAGATGAAGAGCTAGATGTAGATTCAGCGCTTGTATTGACTTCCGCACCATCCAAAATATCTATGCTCTTATTCGTGAACTCATCGTCGTCTATGCAAAAAATTGTGCCCTGATGGGCAAAAACACCTAAGATAAGTGACGCCAAAAATATTCTAAATTTCATTTTTAAATTCCTTTTAATATAATAAACTTTTATAAGTGTAAAATTTAAAACAAAAAAAATCAATAATTATTTAACTAAATACACTTTAAGTAAAATTTAATTTAAATTCTTTATTTTTTTATAAAAAAGTACTATTTTTATGTTTTGGTTTTTTAAATTTAAAAATTATTATTAAAATCTGTAATCTGTCAAAAAACAAACATACCCCCCTCAAAAAAATAAAAAACCCAGTATTTTTTACGGGTATTTTTTTTTAAAATAATTTGATATTTTATTATCTGTTAAATTTAATAATAACTGAATATAAATTTAACATTATAAATTAACATTTAAAATAGAAAGACACTAAAATGAAAAAAATTATCTTGTTAATGCTTCTTGCATTTACCAGCACAACTTTTGTCCATGCCGATGACTTAGACAATAAAATTACTGCATACAAATGCATCATTACTCAAATAAAAGACAATATATTAAATGAAGAACCAAATGAAGAGCTACATTTATTTCTACAGCAACAAGCAAATACATTTATAATCGAAATAGAAAACATCGTTCAACGCGTTACAGAATCTAATAAACTTAAAGACTTAAAAAAGTGGTCATTAGCTGTAAAGCAAGGTATATCCCAAAAAATTACTTCCATGTCTATGGATCTTTCCATGAAAACTATTCATATAATGAATGACCCAAACGCAAATATGCAAACAATCGATGCATTAAGAATTAAAACTCAAGAAACGTCCAATAAAATAAGAAAATTAGGAAAATGGAATTCTCAAATATATCCAATTAGTTCCAGTGAATTCTGATAAAATCGCACTACTAAATATCTCTCTTCCTACTCCCCGTGGCAAGTCCCACGGGGTCCATAAAACCTATAGAAAAAGCTCGACAAATCCATCCATCTACTTCTTGCGCAATGGATCCCGGGACCAAGTCGCGGGAAGTAGGCGAATTGTAGTGTTTTCAAATTATTTCACTATATTTACATTATGTTAAGACAGATTCTGAACATCCACAATAAATCGACCCTGTTGAAACAAAACAAGATCTTTTTTAATCATTTTTTTAAAATCCTCACCACACATATTCCAGTCAACAATATCAACTTTGAAGGGCAGATCAGATTCATCAAAATCTTCATCTATATGCGCCCTTATATTCCAAGGAATATCTTCAAAAAAACATAAATCCAAGTCGGATAAACGTCGAGGATTGCCTTTAGCATGCGATCCAAAAACATAGAAGGTATAAGGATATTTTGATAGAATTTCTTTAACGATTTTTAGATGTTTTTCTTCAAGAAAAATCATAACGCCCCACCACCCCTGCTACGCCCCGCGACTTGATCGCGGGGTCCATAAAATCTATAAAAAAGCCTCGATAAATCAATTCATCTATCTTTTGTGCAATGGATCCCGATGTCAATCCGCTGGCATATCATTACCCATAAGTATGAACACCCACCCCCTTCCTACGTCCCGCGACTTGTTCGCGGGATCCAGAAAGCGTCTAGAAGGGTTTATTCTTAATTGATAGTCGTTGCGTCTGCACCATGGATCCCGCGGACAAGCCGCGGGACGTAGGAGGAGTAAGTAATGGCTATCAATAGGTTGTTATACTTACGGGTAATTGTATGGCCGCGGGACGTAAGAGGAGAGGTATTTAAAATCATAAAATGGTTCTTATGTTAATAATTAACTTCTTCAATTCATCTGAAAACTGATCAAAAATAGAAACAATCAGTTTTAAATTTTCTTGCTCGTATGTATGCGCTGTTAAATTACGCTTTTTTTGAAACTCAAACCAGATTTCGGGGTCTTCTATTAATTTTTCAAGCGCCGCTTTTCGAAACGTATCTTTGGGCGACCCTATTTCAAGACCTCGTGATTCTAAAATGCGCTTCATTGTTTTCCATGAAAGTTCATAACAAAACTCAAAAGTAAGGATGGCCCCTGCTTGATCGCGATCATCTTGCATATCAATACGAAAGCGTTCAAAGACTGATTGTGCCTTGATTAATTTATCGATATTAATAGGATCATTCATAAAATCAGCCCCCTACAAAACCAGCGCATCTAATTTATCTTTTGTTTTTATTTTTTCTTCTTCACTTGGGTTAAACAATAATGATTTTTTCCATTCGTAACGTGCTTCATCCACTCTGCCTAATTTAAGATATAAATCCCCCAAATGATCATGGATCTGGGGATCATTGGGTGTCAATAAAACAGCTTTTTCTAGATGCTCTTGTGCCAATGCAATTTGCCCTAATTTAAAATATGCCCAGCCCAAACTATCGACAATGGCACCATCATCAGGCGTAAGCGCTACCGCTTTTTTGATAAGATCCAATCCTTTTTCAAGAAACACCCCTTTATCAACCCATAAAAAACCTAAATAATTTAAAGAAAGTGGATAATTATCCCGCAATTGAATTGATTTTTCTAAATCTTTTTCAGCTTTTGGCCAATCTTTATTCATTTCATGGCAAACACCTCTTAAAAAATAAGCATGCCATAAATTTGTTTTTTGTGTCATTTTTTCAAGAACATCAATGGCTTTATTATAAAAAAGAATAGCTTCTGCATATTTCTTTTTAGAACGCAAGGTATTGGCACGTAATAAAAAAGGGGATGCCCAATTGGGTTTAGAAACGGACATAGCATCGAGCAATAAAAAAGCGTCTTTTGTTTTTTTTGTTTCAACCAAAATTTCGGCTTGCTTCATTTGCCCTAACCAATAAAAAGGAGAAACACTCGAAAAATTTTTGTAATGTTGTAACGCTTTAGAATAATTTTTTTGATCCATTAAAATACTTGCCAAAACCATTTGCGCAAGAGGAAAATTTGGTCTTAAATAAAGTGAAAGCTGAATAAACAGCAGAGATGAATCATACATATTCATCGATAAATAACTAGACGCAAATTGTGTTAAAACTTCAGCAATACCTTCTTGCGCATTATGGATATCAAAATTGGGCGCTATTTTTTCTTTAAGTCTACTTTGAAATGTTTCGTAAATAAAAAATTCATTTTCTTTATCTTGCGCATTGTTATAAATATTTTTAGCTTGTTCTAGATTTGCGATACGTTCAAAAAAACCACCAATAATCTCGATAAGCCTATAAGACATAGATTCAATTGGATTTGATGCTTTCCTATAATATTCTTCCGCTTTTTTAGGATCATTTAAAAATTCATATACAAGTCCAATATGATAATCATATGTTTGTGGGATAGTCATCATTTGTGCAAATTCTGTTACTTCAGCAACAGGAAGTGCCTCTTTTAACCCAGCATGTAACCACAATTTGATCAATGGCACGATAGACGCAAAAGGCTCTAACTTATCCTGATATTGCGCAATTAATTTCAAACCATCTTTATATTGTCCTTTTTGAATAAAATTCACGAGCGATATCATATATGCAAATTCATCTGCCTGGTCATTTTTGATTAATTTTTGAACATACTGAATAGCTTTTTTAACATCCCCTTGCGCAATATGCGTCAAATAAGTTGATTGTAAAAGTGTTTTTTCATGTGGCGCAATATCAATAGCCTGATCCATAAATTGTGCAGCAACATCAAAATCACCCTTAATATAAGCGTATTTACCTGCTAAATAATGACCATATGAAGATGCCCCTGTATCATAAAATACATCACTCGTTTTATGTTTTGGATGTGGCGATGAGCATCCTACTATAGTAAAACTTATTGCTATTAAAGAACAAAGATAATAAAAATTCTTGAGTTTCATTTTAAACCTTTACGTTAGACCTTTTTTGAAACGCGCTGATGTGCGTCGAGTGATAGGAGGTTCAGCACGGAAGGCCGGAATGTATCCTTATATACATGAGGATCTGAGTACTGAAACGACGCCTCAATCGACCACAACAGTAGCGTTTCGAATAGGTCTATTACATGTTGGGATAATTTGGCCCCCCTCCACCTTCCGGTGTCACCCATTGAATATTCTGCATTGGATCCTTAATATCGCAGGTTTTACAATGGATACAATTCTGCGCATTGATATGTAAATGAGGTAAACCCTCTTCTTGTACAATTTCATAAACACCCGCAGGACAATAACGTTGTTCAGGGGCATCGTAGAGTTTAAGGTTAACATCGATAGGTGTGTTTTTATTTTTTAATTTCAAATGACAAGGCTGATTTTCAGCATGATTCGTATTTGAAATAAAAACTGACGATAATTTATCAAAACTTATTTTACCATCTGGTTTTGGATACTCAATTTTGGAACAATCTTCAGCTTTTTTAAGTGTTTTATGGTCTTCATGATGATTGAATGTCCAAGGTGCCTTACCCCGCAAAATATAAGTATCAAGGGCTGAATATAATATGCCAAAATAAAGACCTTTTTGAAAAGAAGGCCTAATATTACGTACTTTTTTAAGTTCTTGACCTACCCAAGATGATTTTATCGCTTCTTCGTAATCAAAGGGTGTCGCACATGTTGGATTCATCTGCGCGAAAGCGGCCTCTGCTGCAATCATGCCCGATTTCATCGCCGTGTTTGACCCTTTTATTTTGGGTACATTCATAAAACCTGCAGCGCACCCTACTAAGGCACCACCCAGAAATGATAATTTAGGAATAGATTGATAGCCACCTTCATTCAACGCACGAGCACCATATGAAATGCGTCTTCCGCCTTCTAAATAATGGCGAATACTTGGATGTGTTTTATAACGTTGGAATTCATCAAACGGACTTAAATGAGGATTTTGATAATCCAACCCAATCACAAAACCAAGTGCCACCTGATTGTTTTCCAAATGATATAAAAATGATCCTCCATACGTATGACGGTCTAATGGCCAACCGATTGAATGAACAACTTTACCAGGAGAATGTTTGGCAGGATCAATTTCCCATAATTCTTTAAAACCAATCCCATAAGTTTGTGGGTCTCGATCTTTACGCAAATCAAATTTAGCAATAATTTCTTCACTTAATGACCCACGACATCCTTCAGCTAATAAAGTATGACGCGCCAGAAGATTAACACCATCTGTAAATTGGGCAGTTTTTTGGCCTTCTTTATCGATGCCCATATCACCTGTACCCACACCAATGACTTGACCCTCGTCGTTATAAAGCATTTTACTGCCAGTAAAACCGGGGTAAATTTCAATGCCCATCGATTCAGCTTGAACACCCAACCAACGACATAAATTACCTAAACTGATAATATAATTGCCTTTATTATGCATTTGAGGCGGCGTCGGAAGTTTAAATGACTTATTTTCTGTTAAAAATAAAAAATGATCTTCTTTTGCTTCTGTATTCAAAGGGGCACCCAATTTTTTCCAATCGGGTAATAATTCCGTCAAAGCATGCGGTTCAAAAACGGCGCCAGATAAAATATGGGCACCCACTTCGGATCCCTTTTCAATGACAGCTACACTTAAATCAATATGATGATCGCGTGCCAATTGTTTAAAACGAATCGCTGATGCAAGTCCCGCAGGTCCTGCCCCTACAATCAAAAGATCATAATTCATTTCTTCACGTGCCATTGAATGCTCCTTAATTCTTAACTTTAAGCTACCATAAAAGCCTACGCACAACAACTCAACAGCTTTAACAGCCAAAAAATTTTTAGCTAAAAACAACGCAAAAAATCTTTATAAATATTAAAAATACCCAAAATTTAATACAAATTTTTAACTATTTACCGCTATAATATAAATATAAGGGTAAAATTTAGGGAGAACCCAAATGGATTACAGCTCAGAAAAATTTTTAACAGGCAGGCTTTTGATTGCTACACCGCAAATGGGTGATCCTCGTTTTGTGAAATCTGTAATTTATATTTGTGTTCATAATGAAGAAGGTGCCATGGGCATCGTTATCAATCGTCACGTTGATTTTATTACTTTTTCTCAGCTTTTAAACGAGCTTCATCTTGGCAGTGATGATGCAGACGATAAAAAAGTACCCATTCATTATGGCGGTCCTGTTGAGGCAAATCGTGGTTTTGTCTTACACAGCAATGATTACGCACATGATTCAACATTACACATTAACAAAGATTTTGGATTATCAGCAACTCTTGAAACATTAGATTCAATGGCACATGGCAAAGGACCCACAAAATGTATTTTGGCTTTAGGCTATGCAGGGTGGGGACCAGGTCAATTGGACGAAGAGCTCCATGCCAATGGCTGGGTCAGCGTTCCTGGGGATCCAAGCATTATTTTTGATACTGATATTCAAAATAAATGGAACGAAGCGTTCAAACGTCTGGGCTTTGATGTGCATATGTTGTCTGAAGATGTAGGACATGCCTGAGTTACAGACGTCATTTTGCAAGAAGCTCGCCCAATTTTTTATTGCGTTCAATGCTTGCTTTAAAATGAGCTGTTACAATTTGACGGGGAAAAAAATTAATTTTAGATCGAATATAAAGATCAAATGCTTCTTCTAAAACAGCTTGAAATTGACGACCTTCTTTTGCAGCAATAAGATACATTTTTTCAAGCAACAATACATTCACTTCACTTGTAAATTTCTTTCTTTCTTGAATTTCTTTGTTCATAACAATTCATCTCCTTATTATCATAATAGCAATATTATTAATTTTTATCAAAAAAAAATCTTGAAACTGCCTTATTGATAGGATTATTTATCTCCATAGGTTTTATAAAATTAATGTCTATACTCGAATTATTTCAAAATGTGGGTAGAAAGATGAGTGGTGAGACAAGCGGAGTGTATTCTTCATACATGAGCATTGCGAATCCCAAAATCTGACGCCCTCCACAGTTTGAAAGAAGAGAAGTATATGCTAGAATGAATATATTTCTCGCAAAAGGACCTTGCCATGACAGTGCAAAAGATTAATCATAATCCGATAGATTTATGGCAAGTTGTGCGTCGCTCTTTTTTAGGATTTTGCCCGAATTGTGGTAAGGCGCGACTTTTAAAAAACTATATTGCTCAAATTGACAAATGTCGTCATTGCAACGAATCTTATGCACATATAAAAGCTGAAGATGGTCCTGCTTGGCTAAGCATCCTTCTTGTAGGACATATACTTGCGCCATTACTTCTTATCTATGAACCCAATGCTACCTGGCCAGAATGGGTGTCGATGACTTTATGGCCCAGTTTGGCGGCCATTCTTTCGCTTATTATTTTACCACGTGCAAAAGGATTATTTATTGGGATGATTTGGCGTAATATGCAAAATACGATTAAAACAAAGAATTAAATGAATTATATTTGATAATAAATTTCATTAATCTGGTCAATATACCGACCATTGGAAGAAGACAAGACAGCAAGTACATCAAATTTGCCCACTTTTTCAGTATCAATAAAATACCGAATTGTGCATTCTTTGTTATCAGCTGAAGGGATAATTTTGGTTGGCTCAATTGTCCAACGACCAGCAATGTCTTTAACTTGGATCAATTGATTATGCAATTCGTTACGCATAGAAACAAGAGATTGACCATTCGCAATCTTTTGAAAATCTACAGAAAATGCACCCTCAATAAAAGAATTAAAATCCAAAGGAACACCAGCACCAAAGTCTGATTGAAATTGGTTATATTGATGGGCTAATTCTATAATTGACATATATTTTAGTCTTTCAAATAAATATTAAGAGGCCTTTGCAGAACCTCTAATAATCAAAAAAAATTAACTAAAGTCAAAAACGTAATATCTAAGCTAAATAAAAAGGCTCAGTTTCCCGAGCTCTTTAGAAGCCTTCACGTTGTAAACGTTTACGCATTAATTTGCGATAGCGTCTAACAGCCTCAGCTTTTTCACGTGCTCTTTTTTGGGATGGCTTCTCAAAATTACGACGAAGCTTCATTTCACGGAACACACCCTCGCGCTGCAACTTTTTCTTTAAAGTGCGCAGGGCCTGGTCAACATTATTATCATAAACATGTACAAGCACGGTTCTAACAAACGCTCCTTTCAATAGACGCATTACAAAGTAAGATAATTAGCATATCATATCACCTTCTGTAAAGCAAAAGATTAGCAACTAACCACCTTTATGGTCAATCCATAACTGAATGAGGCCTACCTTACGCAACTTTGCTTCGATCTGCAATAAGGATATCAATAATTTGTGGATCTGACAGGGTTGATGTATCTCCTAGATCACTCAAATCAAAGGCTGCAATCTTCCGCAACAAACGACGCATGATTTTACCTGATCTTGTTTTAGGTAAGTTCGGTACGAATTGCAACAGATCAGGCGTCGCAATCGGCCCAATTTGTGTGCGCACCATCTGAATAAGCTCTTGCCTAAGTGCAACAGACCCAACAAAAGGTGTTTTCAAAATGACATAAGCATAAATGCCTTGCCCCTTAATATCATGCGGGTAACCTACAACAGCTGCTTCGGCCACCGATTGATGATTGACGAGCGCCGATTCAATCTCAGCTGTTCCCAAGCGATGCCCAGACACATTAATCACGTCATCAATACGTCCCGTGATCCAATAATAGCCATCTTCATCACGTCTTGCACCATCACCTGTAAAATATTTACCTTTAAAAGTTGAAAAATAGGATTCAACAAAACGTTTATGATTTTTATATAAAGAACGCATCTGCCCAGGCCAAGAATCTGCTATACAAAGTGCGCCTTCAGCAGCGCCATCAAGAACATTGCCTTGAACATCAACAATTTCCGGTTTTATCCCAAAAAAGGGCAAAGTCGCCGATCCTGGTTTTGTTGAAATTGCCCCAGGTATTGGCGAAATTAAAATGCCGCCTGTTTCGGTTTGCCACCATGTGTCAACAATAGGACATCTCCCCTCGCCCACAATTTCATGATACCAAAGCCATGCTTCAGGATTAATCGGCTCTCCCACCGACCCTAAAACACGCAACGAGCTTCGTTTTGTTTTTTGAACAAATGCATCCCCTTCACGCATTAAAGCCCTGATAGCTGTTGGCGCTGTGTAAAAAAGACTCACCTTATGTTTATCAATAATCTGCCAAAAACGAGAGGCATCAGGGTAAGTAGGAATGCCTTCAAACATGATTGTCGTTGCACCATTACATAATGGACCGTAAAGCACATAAGAATGCCCTGTTACCCACCCAAGATCGGCTGTGCAAAAAAAGATGTCATCCTCTTGATGATCAAAAACATAATGATGTGTCATCGCTGCATAAACAAGATATCCGCCGCTTGTATGCAACACACCTTTCGGCGTGCCTGTCGACCCTGACGTATATAAAATAAATAAAGGATCCTCAGCATTCATTTCTGCACAAGGTGCTTCAGATGATGCTTTTTCAAGCAGCTCGTGTACCCATAGATCTCGATCTTCATGCCAAGCGACAGGTGTTCCAGTACGCTTAACAACTAAAACTTTTTCAACATCTTCATTCCCTTCCAAGGCCTTATCAACATTTACTTTTAAAGGAATATGTTTGCCGCCGCGCAATCCTTCATCTGCCGTGATCACGACTTTAGGCATACAATCGTGAATACGTCCCTTCAAAGCTTCTGGTGAAAATCCACCAAAAACAACAGAATGCACCGCACCAATACGCGCGCATGCAAGCATTGCAAAAGCAGTTTCAGGAATCATTGGCATGTAAAGAACGACACGATCACCTTTTTGAACACCCAAATCTTTAAGTACATTGGCAAAGCGACAGGTATGGTGATAAAGCTCTCGATACGTAATCGATCGTGAAATTTTAGGATCATCCCCTTCCCAAATAATCGCTATTTTATCTGGACAATTTTGAAGATGGCGATCAAGACAATTATAAGCCACATTCAATGTCCCATCTTCGTACCATTTAATAGAAACAGGATCTTCAAAACTTGTATTTTTTACTTTTGAAAAAGGCTTTACCCAATCAATACGCGCAGCTTCTTTTGCCCAAAAAGCATCAGGATCTTGCACAGAATCATCATATTTTTTTTTATAATCATCGGCCTTTAAATGTGCTTTTTCTTGAAAAGATATATGTGGATTAAAACAAGATTTGGGAGACATTTTGGTACCTTTCGAATTGGAATCACAACATAGGACTAACTATAAACTATTGATCATTGCTTTGTATAGATTGCCCTTAATTCATAATAAAGACCTTCATAATTTTGTTAATCTATTTAAATTTAATCAAATTAAACATTAACTAAATTTTTACTATTTTTAAATAAAATAATATTAACGAAAAAATTCATAAACAGGAGAATTTCGATGCGTATATTTTCATTTTGTTTTATACTGTTTTTTTCTTATTCCTTGTGCAACCCATCTTTTGTTTTTTCTTTAGATGACGAAGAAGATGATGATTTTTATATCATTGAGAGAGAACATCATGAACATCTAGATCAATATAAATCAGATTTAATTAGAAATGGTACTGACATACTTCGTAATATTTATGGCGTAGGAAATGTTAAAAATGAAGAGTCTTTACCCCTTTTAAAAAAAATTCCAACAGAAATTATTAATCTTACGGCCTTTGATAAAAACGCCGAGCCTGATCTTCTCAAATCTCCCTTTGATTATTCTTCTACTGATGAATATCGTCAAGAATATCTTTCAAAAATCGCTGCATTAAGTTGGCCATTAGTAGAATTTGCTAAACAAACAGGCATTGTACATGAAAGCGGTTCATTCACCATTATTGATCCAGATTATAAACTTTATAATTTTTTACTAGATTATGTAAAACATGTAACAGGAAATAACAATCCCGCCAATCAATCATGGTTTACCACAAAAAACAACTTTGCTTATCGGCGCGATCCCAAAGCATGGTTAATCTCAGGGTCAAGTCATCACAAGAAAAATTCGCCTGAAAGTCAATTTGGCATTGATATACGATTTGAAAAAGAGCAAACAATTTATGGATTTCTTCCTTTTGAAAAAAGACATATACTTTTTGGAAAACTAGTAATCCCAGGATCAAATCTACCTTTATTATTTGTTAAATTTGAAGAAGCTGGCATTGGTGGTGGTAAAGAAACTATAGCTCATGGCTCAACTTTAATGAAACCTAAAGTAAAAAAGAATATAACAAATTCAAATAGAGAAAAAGATGTTCATCCAATGATCATTGAAAAATATAAAGAACTTACACAGAAAAATCCTCCCAAGGGTATGCATGTTTATGAAATGGTTTCTGAATTAAAAAATACACC
>JAUYSY010000066.1 GCA_030696155.1 Alphaproteobacteria bacterium
ATTTGATTCATATAAATTAAAATTTAAAGCAATTTTAGGGCTTAAAAATCCATAAGAAATAGAACCATCTAGATTTAAATCTAATTTTTCGCCTAAAACATCCTTTTCAAGCGCAATATGTTGAAAATTTATTTCCTGCAATGCAAAAGAGAAGGGCAAACGTGGCAATTCAAATTTAAAATCTTCTGTAGTTTTAGAAGTATCGGTAGGAATTCTTAATATGTTTATTTTTTCAACATTTATTTTTTCAATATCAATTTTACCGCGAAACAAAGAAGAGGGATTCCAAATGAAATCAATATTTTCAACGCGTGCCCAAACACCTTGTGGATCTTTTATGTCGATATAAGAAAATTTAAGGGGTGTCGGCGGGGATCCTGAAACAGGACCAAGTGTGATTTGAAAATTTTCGTCATGGATGGATTTGACAATAAGCGCGGTAATGATAGAGCGCCCCTTATCCGTAAAAAGGCTTATATAAAAAATACCAACAAATGAAAAAAGTAAGATGCTAAAAAGTAAAAATAGACTCAATGAAAAACGCGTTAAACTTATTAATTTTTTAAAAAATGCTTTTTTATCCATAGACACTATACTAATCCTTTAGAATGATTGACCAAAACTTGCATAAAATTGAGCAAAACGATCAATCTTTCGGCGTTTGTTGAGTGGTACTGCAATATCAACCCTAACGGGACCGATGTCACCTAAATAATAACGTCCGCCGAGTCCAACACCCGTAAATAATTTACTATCGTAAGTTGTGCCCGACCACAAATTTTTAACTTTAATAAATTTGTTTTGACTCAAGGCACCAAAATCCATAAAAGGAACAAGTCCTAATGATTCTGTCATGCGGTAACGCCATTCAATAGCCCCTTCAAATAATGATCTTCCACCTGTTGGCATTCGATTTTTAGGATTAGTATCATTCGTTAAAGGTCCTATCATTTGATATCCATAGCCTCTGACTGAATGGGCACCACCCACGTAAAAAAGCCTTGTTTTAGGTAAGCTATTAAAAGAATTGTTTATAATTGACCCTATTTTTCCGCGTAATGCAAGAACATGAGTCGACATTTTGTCCAAAGAAAAATATTGAGATGCTTCAAAATCAACAGTAAAAAAATGAGGTTGTTTTTTGTCTATAACAAAATCTGGTCGTAAAGTAACATTAAATCTGTTTCCAAATTTAGGGTCCAGTAAGTTTTTTGTTGTATCAATTGAAAGGCTTTGTGGAAAAGACAATATTCTAAATCTTTTATCATTTACTTTTTCATATGAAAGTCTAATTCCATTATTTTTTGTATAAAACTTATTAAAATTATGCTCTAACCCTATATTATAATGACGTTCAGTTGATTGATACGCATCAGTATGTTGTTTTTTTATTTCTATAGATTGCGCCAAATATTGGTTTTGTAAAAACACATCTGGTATTTTATAATTAACATCAAGACCTCGTTTAAAACGTTGACGTTCATAGCCAATTTTAAAGTTTTCACCTTTATTAAATAAATTACGATGACCCCAGAATATTTTACCGCCTAAACCTTCTTCTGATGAGATATCAATACCTGCCCCAATATAATGTCTTTTATTTTCAACAACCTGAATATGAATCGGTACAATCCCGTTAATCGCTTTATCTTTTAAGGGCTTAATACTTACCCCATCAAAAATATCAGATTTAATTAAATTTTTGCGTGTGCTATCTATTAATTTTTGACTAAATACATCGCCTTCTTTCCAGCCCAATCGATTCAATATATAAATATTTTTAGTTTTATTATTGCCTTCAACAATTACCTGACCAAATCGCAAAAAATCATTCAATTTTATATAAACATCAATGTCTATTTTAGTATTTTCTTTATCAATTTTTAATTGATGCTTCTTAAATTCAACAAAAGGATACCCATGATTAAGTGCAAATAAAACAATTTTATCCTCAGCACGTTTAATTTTTGAAGCTTCAAAAAAATCATCTTTTTTAAGGTTGTGCGTTTTATGCGGCACATCATATGGACCTAATTCAGAAAAAACTTGAAAATGCTCCAATCTATATTTTTGGCCCACTTTAATTTTAATAATGACTGATATAGGTTGTTTCGTTTCTTGAATGTCATACGTAACTTTTGCATCAATATATCCATATGATTTAAGAATTTTTTGAAAAAGTAATACGTCTTTTTTAACGCGTCGTGTCAATGCCAACAATGAAGCTGGCGCATTTTCTAGTTTTTCTTGTAATTCACTTTGGCTTTTTAAAATGTCTATAATTTTTTTAGGTGCATCTGTTTGAAAGGAAAGAGTGTAATTATTTTGGATTCTTTTTTGGTGTTTTATTTTTGATGCATATAAATTAAATGTAGACAAATTCATTACAATAATGCTCAATGCAAAAAAAAGAACTCGTAAAATGAAAGAGTTTTGACTAATATTGTGCATTGAACCCTTAACCAATAATTGTCTAGCGCTTAAACCATACACTTTATTATCGGCATTTTAAACCATGGATAAGACAATAACCTATTTTTCCCAATTAACTGAAAAAAATGAATCCATTATTCATATAAAAGGAAAATGGGTGCTTTCAGAAGCAACTGCTATTGAATTATTGATTCAAAATCTTGACAAAAAAAATATTAAAAAAGTTATTTTAAACTGCCAGGATCTAAAAGAACTTGATTCCGCTGGTTCATGGCTTATTAAAACAATTGAAAAAATTTACAAAAAAGATAACATTAATGTAATTTATACGAATCTTCCTGAAAAATTTCAGAATTTATTTACCCGTATTCATCATCTTGATGATATTTCTATTCCATTACATCAAGAAGCGCCTTTTATTGAAAAAACACTCGTATCTATAGGCGAAAAAACAATCATTGCTTGGAAGGATGGTTTAGATCTTCTAGGTTTTTTTGGTGAAGTTCTCACCATTTCGATACGCTCTATTTTAAGACCCTTAAAATTTAGATGGACCTCTCTTTTTTATCATATCCGTATAATGGGTTTTGATGCGCTGCCTATTATCGGACTTCTAACTTTTTTAGTAGGCATTGTTTTAGCGTATCAAGGCGCTACACAATTACAACGTTTTGGTGCAGATATTTATACCGTTAATCTTGTAGGGATTGCAACGCTTCGTGAATTAGGTATTTTATTAAGCGCTGTTATTATTGCGGGTCGTACAGGTAGTGCCATTACGGCACAAATTGGTACGATGGCTGTAAATGAAGAAATTGATGCACTTAAAACGATGGGTATTCATCCGTTGGAAATTTTAGTTATTCCTCGTATTTTTGCGCTGATGATTGCTTTTCCGTTGCTTACTTTTTTTGGCAATATTATGGCCCTTATCGGTGGTGGTGCTGGGTGTTGGATGCTGCTCAATATTCATCCTTATGAATATATAATTCAATTAAAACAAGCTGTTCCTTTGTCTGCTCTTTGGGTAGGACTTTCTAAAGCACCTGTTTTTGCTTTTGTGATTGCCCTTGTTGGCTGTTTTGAAGGTTTAAAGGTTTCCGGAAGTGCTGAAAGTGTTGGCATTCATACAACGAAATCTGTTGTTAAGTCTTTGTTTATAATCATTGTACTGGATGCGGTATTCTCGGTCCTGTTCACTTATTTTGATATATAGGACATCATGACAAACCCCATCATTTCACTTGCACATATACAAACAAGATTCGGTTCACAAATAGTCCACGAAGATGTTTCGCTTGATATTCCGTACAATCAAATTTATGGCTTAGTGGGTGCCTCAGGATCAGGAAAATCGGTTTTATTGCGCGTTATGATCGGGCTCATTAAACCCTATAATGGTAATGTTACGATATTAGGAAAAGATATTCAGACGCTTAATAGACACGAAAAACAAAAATTAAGCTTTGATATTGGTGTATCTTTTCAAAATGGCGCTTTATTTAGTTCGCTTAATGTAGCGCAAAATATTCAAATGCCGATGAAAGAATATCTAGATTTACCTCAAAATTTAATGGATGAATTAACAGGGTTGAAACTTGCGCTTGTGGGTCTGTCGCCTGATACAGCCTGGAAATATCCTTCACAATTATCAGGTGGCATGCGTAAACGTGTGGGTATTGCACGTGCTTTGGCCCTTGATCCCAAGATTTTACTTTTAGACGAACCAACAGCTGGACTTGACGCAATAAGTGCTGAAGGTTTTGATACCTTAATTAAGGCATTGCAAGAAAGCTTAAATTTAACTGTTGTCATTGTAACCCATGATATAGATACTTTAGTTGCAATTTGTGATAAAGTAGCTGTACTTGTTGATCGAAAAATTATTGTGGGTACAATCGAAGAATTGCTTGAACTTAACCATCCTTGGATTAATGATTATTTTGGTGGTATGCGTGGGCAAAATGCTTTGATTGGTAAAAAATTAAGAAGCGCGAAAGGATAAACCAGCTTCATGGAAACTAAAGGTTATTATTTAACAGTCGGTATTTTTGTTCTAAGTATTTTAGTGGGCGCTATATTTTTTTCAATTTGGCTTTATGAAAAAACGGGTGGCGAAGGCCTTCCATATACTATTTATTTCAAAAGTTCCGTTACAGGCCTTAATCAAGGTAGCGGTGTTATTTATCAAGGTGTTCCTATTGGTAAAGTGACGAAAATTTCAGTTGACCCAGAAGTTGCTGATCAAGTAAAGGTTGACGTTACTATTCAAGATGATTTTCCAGTCTATAAAGATACTTACGCACAATTAGAAATGAAAGGCATTACAGGCGGTCTTTTGGTTCAATTACGTGGTGGTAGCGTTAAAACAACACCTTTGGAACATACGCGTAAAATGCCATCGCCTATTATTCAATCGCGTCCATCACATATTGAAGAATTATTTACGTCTGCGCCAAAGCTTATTAAAAATTTTTCAGAAGTTGCTGAAAGCTTAAATCAAATTTTGACAGATAAAACAAAAACAAATGTGACGGGCATCATCGACGATATTAAAGATGTGACAGGTGCTATTTCACGAAAAACAAAAAGTATTGAATCGGCAATTGATGAAGCTGCAAATTTATTCGATGATGGTGTTAAATTTGTACGAAATTTTGACAAACAAATCGATTCAATCGCTGGATTTTTCAAACAATCTTTAACAGGCATTAAAGATGCATCTTCAAAAGTTGGTAATTTTTCTGATCAAGTAGCACATCTAGTTAAAGAAAATAGACAAGGTGTTCTTGATTTCACAAGTACCGGATTATATGAGTTTTCACAATTGCTTAACGAGATGCGCGATCTTATCATTGGTGTTACACGTGTTTCCAAGAAAATCGAAAATTCTAGAATTCTTTTTGGGGATACAAGCAAAGGTGTGGTGGCCAAATAATGTTAATGACTCACCTCATAATTTGGGTAGTTGATGACCAATCACTTGGAGTGTGCAACTAATGTTTTTAAAAAAAATAATTCCATTGTGTTTATTACCTTTTTTGAGTGGTTGTTTTTCTCTTTTCCCAAAACCTGCTGCTCCACCACGTATTTATACTTTAACACCTAAAAGCACCTTTCCTGCTGATCTCCCTAATGTTCAAGGTCTTATCATTGTTGAGCGACCTCACGTTGGCGCCGATATTGAAACTGAAAAAATAACAGTTCATTTGACGCCGCATAAAGTTGATTATTACAAACAAGCCAAATGGATTGAACGTGCTCATAAAATGATGCAAAATCTTATTGTAGAATCATTTGAAAATAGCCGTAAAATAACGGCTATTGCTTCTGACGCTGCAAAATTACGTTCAGATTATTTGCTTATGACGGAATTAAAAGAATTTCAAGCTGAAAGTTATCATAACCCACAAGAAACACGTGTTCACGTAGCGCTTAATGCAAAACTTATTAAAATGCCCGAGCGAAAACTAGTGACTTCCCAAAATTTTGATCAAGTTCTTGTTGCGCCATCCCTTAAAATGGACGAGATTGTATCAACTTTTGATAAAGCTGCTGGTAAAATTTTAAAAAAACTTGTTATTTGGACTGTTAATTCGATTCAAAAAAAATAAAATTACACAATCATTGTTTTTTAAATAGTTAGAATAACTTAAGAATGTAAGGTTTTATTTAAATTTGATGCGCGGTTGATTCTAATGTAGATTTTGTGCACAATCAGAGATTGCATAATGTGTCAGGATTCCCTATAGTATTTATTGACAGTCAAGATTTGTCCATTCGACCAATTTCTAAATTCATGAAGGTTCTTAATGCAACGGTTAATCCTTTTTTTTGTTTTTTTTGGTATATTAATAGCTGCCATTGTTTCAAGTTTTCCCAAATTTTGTGCTGATATGTTTGGTTATCCCATTACACCAAAAGAGAATATTTCTGCTGATCGTAAAAAATTTGTAACACTCGGTACTGGTGGTGTTACCGGTTTATATTTTCCGACAGGTGGTACGATCTGTAGATTAATTAATCGTGATAAAGATAAACATAAAATACAATGCTCTGTTGAAAGCACTGGTGGATCTGTTTACAATTTAAATGCTCTTAACCAAAAAGAACTTGATTTAGGTATTGCGCAATCTGACCTTATTTATGATGCCTATAATGAAGCTGGACACATCAAATCTGTTACTCCAAATCCTAATTTAAGAACGATTATCTCGTTATATACGGAACCACTTACAATTGTGGCACGTCAAGATTCAAACATTAAGACATTTGCCGATTTAAAAGGAAAACGCGTTAATATTGGTGCGCCCGGTTCTGGTCAACGTGCCACGATGATGTCTTTGATTGATTACCTTGGATGGTCGCTTAAAGATTTTAAGCAGCTCTCAGGTCTAAACCCAGTCGAACAAGCAACCGCCCTTTGTGATAATAAACTTGATGCGATTGTTTACTCAGTCGGTCACCCCAATGGATCGATTCAAGAAGCAAGTTCATCTTGCGATGCAAATCTTGTGCAAATTTCAGGTCCAGACATTGATCGTTTCCTTCAAAAAAATCCTTTTTATGTGCCTGCTAAAATTAAAGGCGGCATGTATCGTGGCACAGAAGATGAAATAAGTACTTTTGGCGTAAAAGTCGGTGTCCTTGCAACAACAAAATTATCCGATGATATTGCTTATGAAATCGTAAAAAGTATTGCGAATAATTTTGAAAGTTTTAAACGACTCCATTCTATTTTTTCGAATCTAACACTTGATGCTATGGCGAATGAAGCAATTATTGCACCCCTACATGATGGCGCTGCAAAATTCTTTCAGGAAAAAGGCATTTTGAAATAAAATTGGTAAGAACATGACAAATACAAGACCGCTCGATAAATTTTTGCCGGATATTATCAAAGAAGTCAATTCAGGCACACGTAAACCTTCAGTCTCGTGGACAAAAACAATCACTTTTCTTACCTTTGCTTGGTCCTTTTTTCAGCTTTGGTATGCGTCACCTTTGCCTTTTTCTTTAGGTTTTTTTATATTAAATGATACCGAAGCGCGCGCCATTCATCTTGGATTTGCACTTCTTTTAGCTTTTTTAGTGTATCCGGCCTATAAAGAATCATCGCGTTATAAAATCCCTATTGTCGATATCATCCTTGCCGTTTTAGGATGTCTATCCGCTTTATATTTATATGTATTTTATATTGATCTATCCGAACGTCCTGGTATGCCGCGTGTAACTGACATCATAATGTCAATTATTGGTATTATTGTTCTTCTTGAGGCAGCAAGACGTTGTCTTGGTATGCCCCTTATGCTTATTGCTTCTATCGCTTTATTTTACATTTTTGCAGGCCAGTTTATGCCTGAAGTTATTGCGCATAAAGGCGCCAGCATTAATAAAGCCTTTTCATATCAATGGCTTACAACTGAAGGGGTCTTTGGCATTGCCTTAGGCGTTTCAACTAGTTTTGTTTTCCTTTTTGTCCTTTTTGGCTCTTTGCTTGATAAAGCAGGTGCAGGTGGATATTTCATCAAACTTGCTTTTTCAATGCTCGGCCATTATAGAGGTGGTCCCGCAAAAGCTGCTGTTTTATCTTCGGGGCTCACTGGGCTTATTTCTGGATCATCTGTTGCCAATGTGGTTACAACGGGTACCTTCACCATTCCACTCATGAAAAAAGTTGGTTTTTCGGGTGAGCAAGCAGGTGCTATTGAAGCAGCGACCGGTATTAATGGACAAATTCTACCCCCAGTCATGGGTGCTGCAGCCTTTATTATGGTTGAGTATGTTGGAATTTCGTATGGGGATGTTTGTAAGCATGCATTATTGCCCGCAATTATTTCCTATATAGCATTGCTCTATATGGTGCATTTAGATGCCGTTAGCGCAGGTATGAAAGGCATTCCTAAAGCGATTACCTCAACTTTCAAACAAGCTTTGTTTTCTTTTGGCATTACCTTATCAAGTTTTATTATTCTAGGGGCCATTATTTATTTTGGGCTGGGGTGGGTTAAAGATTTATTTGGGTCCAATGCTGTTTATGTTCTTTTTGGTGCGCTTATTTTTGTCTATATAGGTACATTGTATTTAGCCTCAAAATATACGGATATTAACAGCGATAAAGGTGAAATTGAACTTGAGGAAATGAAAACCTTGCCGCCTTTAGGGCCTACGTTTAAAGCAGGCATTCATTTTCTTTTACCCATCGTTGTTCTTATTTGGTGTCTTATTGTTGAGCGTTTATCCCCTGGGCTTTCAGCTTTTTGGGCAATTGTTTTCTTGTTAATTACCATGGTTACACAACGCCCCATCACTATTTTCTTTAAAAAAACTGGTGATATGAAAGAAGCATTTCTACGTGGTTTTTCAGATATTAAGCAAGGCATGATCGCAGGCGCACGTAATATGATTGCCATTGGTATTGCAACAGCGACCGCTGGTATTGTTGTTGGTATGATTGCGCTTACGGGTGTTGGTCTTAAAATGACATCACTCATCGAACTTATTTCTTCAGGTAATGTTTTTTTAATGTTTGCTTTCACGGCAATCATTAGCCTTTTGGTTGGGATGGGTCTTCCAACGACTGCTAATTATATTGTTGTCTCTAGCCTTATGGCGCCTGTGCTTGTTGAACTGGGCGCAATGAATGGTATGATTATTCCACTTATTGCCGTACATTTGTTTGTTTTCTATTTTGGGATTATGGCCGATGTTACACCGCCTGTAGGACTCGCGTCTTTTGCCGCGGCCGCTGTCGCGGGGTCTGACCCCTTAAGAACGGGGATTAAAGCAACTTTTTATAGTTTAAGAACTGTCGTTCTTCCTTTCTTTTTTGTTTTTAATCCACAATTATTGCTGATTAAAACGTCCAATCCTCATATTGTTGTATTTACTATTTTGTCAGCAATTATAGGTATGATGGCCTTTGTCGCCAGTATAAAAGGCTATTTTTTGGTAAAAAGCAAGTGGTATGAAAATATCATTTTACTTCTTTCAGCACTTATTTTCTTCATGCCTAATGTACTTTTAGATCAATTTACAGAACGTTACAAGCAAATCGACCCTTATACTATACCTCAATTTCTTGAAAGCAAGCCACATAAGGGAACGATAAAGTTACGTATTGAAGGTGAGAATATTTCAGGTGATAAAATTGAAAAATCTATTTCTTTGCGGTTATCGGAAGATGGAGCGGGTTATGAACGCCTTGAAAAATCAGGATTAAAACTTCGATATGACAAAGATGCTGTCCGCATTGAGCAAGTTGAATTTGGTAGCAATGCAGCAAATGCCGGCTTGTCTTTTGATTGGACTGTTAAATATGCCTTTACACGAAGTGGTCGCATTTCTAAAGAATGGCTCTTTATTCCTGCTTTACTTTTAATCGGATTTGTTGTTTTCTTTCAGAGACGAAGACAAAGAAATATACGAGATGCGTAAATGACAATATTTAAAGAAATTCTACTTGCGATTGATTTGGAAGATAAAAATTCTTGGGAAAAGGCGCTTCCTTTTTCTGTTTCTTATGCGCAAGCGTTTGATGCAAAGCTTCATATTTTGACTGTACTCCCTGATTTTGGAATGAGTTTGGTAGGTCAATATTTTCCTGCAGATTATGAAGAAAAAATGCGTAAAAAAGCAAACAAAGCTTTGCATGAATTTGTGAATATTCATGTGCCAGAAAATGTGACCGTTCAAAATATCGTTGCAACTGGCTCTGTGTATGAAACAATCGTCAATATGGCAGAAGAAATTAAAGCTGATCTTATAGTGTTAGGTGCACATCGTCCTGAGCTTAAAGATTATTTAATTGGACCTAATGCATCACGCGTTGTAAGACATGGACATTGTTCTGTTTTAGTAATAAGGGACACCTAATTCTAAGATTTTTTGTCTATCGATTATAATTCTGAGCGTTAAAAAACAATAACAACAGGATAAAAAGTGAATTACGCAACGCAAAAATTTTTTTTTGAAGTACAGCAACTATTCACTGACTTAAACAAAGGCATAGATTTTGCTATAGTTTTTGCTATTTTTTTAGGTTGTTATATTTCATTTAAAATGATTATTAAGAGAATAATCCTATTTATTGAAAAAAAGAAAAGTGAAAAATTAAAAGCACTTTCAGCATATTTGATTTTAACAAAATCATTTTTTATTTTTTTTCTATCTATTTTTATTTCAACACATTTTATAGCATTGACGCCTATAATAACTGCTTTTTTTATTAAATTGACGGAGCTTTCATTTATTATTCAATTTGGAATCTGGCTGAATTATTTTATTAAAAACTGGATCGAACGAGGCGTTAAGAAAAAATCTAAAACAAATCCGACTATTAAAAATGCACTTTCACTCTTTCGCCTTGCAGGAAATGTTATCGTATGGGGCATTGTGATTTTAATGTTATTGGATTCATTAGAATTTAAAATATCTGGTCTTTTAGCAGGTCTTGGTATAGGTGGTATTGCGATTGGCCTTGCTTCTCAAAAAATCTTAGCTGATCTTTTTGCTTCTGTTTCGATCATTCTTGATAATCCTTTTGCAGTAGGTGATAAAATCAATTTTGGCGATTTTTCAGGTCGCGTTGAATATATTGGTCTTAAGACAACTCATCTTAGAAGCAAATCCGGCGAACTTATTGTGTGCTCAAATGCCGATTTAATCGCGACGCGCATTAAAAACTTTCAACGTGTTACAGATCTTAGAACGGACCAACAATTAACAATTGCTGCTGATACGCCCTATGAAGTTTTAATAGAAATACCTCAATTGTTAAAAAAAATTATTGATGAGGTGCCATTGGCTGTTTTTAAAGATAGTTGTTTTAGTAATTATGCGCAAGGAAGTCTTATTTTTACAGTTGTTTATATAATTCCTCATGCTCATATTGATGATGAAGCACGTATTAAAGAATCTATCAATTATAAAATTTATGCATTATTTCAAGAAAAAAAGATCAATTTTGCCTATCCGACGCAACGTTTATTGCTTGAAGGCGGATTGCGTACTATTAAAGACCAACTTCAGGATACTGAATTGCCCCAAGATAAAGGGTTAATTCCAGAAACTATAAAGCCTGCAACATCTTGATGTTTAACTAAACCTTATTTTATATACATCTTCTAAAATGAAATGCAACACCTTAAAGTGTAAGTTAAAAAAGACGATACCGAGGATGTGTTTTGGGTAAAGACCCAAATTTAAAAGAATTTATAATAGATAAACATTAATCAATCCATAGGACAAATTTTATTCATGATAGAAAATTGTGGACACAGCTTTGTTTTTCCGAATTTGCTTTTTCAAATATAGTGTTATAGCAATCCATTGAAACTTCAAGTATTCCAGCAACGGAGGTTATTTCTTGATTTTCAGGACATTGATAAAAATATTCAGTCACAGAATTTGAAAAATTATGAATATTCTTTTGGGTGATATGTTTAATCATTAGGTTCTCATTTTTTTTATTGTTAACCAATTGTACATATTAAGAATTATTTGTCATTAACTATCTTTATAGCATGTTGCAATCAAATTGGGCGTGTAAAAACAAAAATTACCTTGTAGCTTATATCATTTAATTTCAGTTACTTGCGTGCAATAATTGTTGGAAACATGCCTTGAGAATCATACATAATTTCAATACCCTTAAATCCTGTTTTCTCAAGTTGTGTACGTGTTTGATTTTCTGTTCTGAAAGCTTGCCATTGTACTTGCAATATATCGGCAAAAATGGCTTTCTGCTTCATTGCATTTTCAGCATTAACATTTCTCCAAGAAGATTCTTTAGATAAAGCAGGTGGAGGCGTTAAAAAACTTGCGATTAATAATCCGTTTGGTTTCAAAGCATTATAAAATTGCTTATAAAGCGCTACAACTTTCTGGTCATCGGGTTCATATATGTTTAACCCATTACTTGTTAAAACATCGTATTGTTCATGTATGTCTAAATTCCAAGCATCTTTTTTTAGAAAAGAAGTCGTTACATTTTTCTTAAGAAGATCAGCATTTTCACGCGCTAAAGTCAAAGAATGATCATCTAAATCAATGCCGATTAATTTAATATTTTCAACATTTGAAAAATCAAGTCTCAATAAATCATCCATAAGACCACAGGGGATGGATGCTAAGCACATGTTATTTTTAAGATTTTTTTGTAATTGTTGATTAAATATTTTAAAACGTTCTTGTGTTGCTTTTACAGTGGGTGCTTCATGAATAATCCAGTTTTCTAAAGGATGATCTAGTTTTTTTTGTGGTGCATGAAGGATAATATAAGAAGTCCAATACCCATTAAGCCCTTTGTTTTTAAATAAAAAATTACCAAGATCAAATTCATATAATTGTTTTAATAGAATAAGCTCTTCTTCCAAAGGTAATGTAAGATTTTTAGCAGATTTAAGACGTTGTTGGTTTTGCTCATAATCCAAAACACCATTATGATCATGAGAAATAATAGGTTGATTGGTAGCATAGACTATGCTTGTCATAAGACCTCCTAAAAACAAAATGATATAAAACCTTACGCTAACCATTTTCTTCCCCATATTAAAACTTTTCAAGATGTTAAATCTATTTTAAATAATAATTTACTTCTTTGAATTTGCAACAATTTATATGTGAATAGCTTGACTTTTGAACACAATTATCCTACTTAACGCAAAGAACCATCATTATTTACCTCTTACATACAGATCAAATGAAAAATCTTAAACATGGCTGGTTTGTTTTAAACAAACCCCAACATATGACCTCCATGAAAGCGTTAAGCATTTTAAAACGCGCGATTGGCATTAAAAAAGCAGGACATGCGGGCACGTTAGATCCATTGGCTTATGGTGTGCTGCCTATTGCTTTTGGTGAGGCCACAAAACTTATTCCTTATGCTCAAGATGCGCATAAAAAATACAGATTTATTGTTGCTTGGGGTGAAGAAAGAACGACTGACGATTTAGAAGGCGAAATTGTTGCAACGTCGACTATTCGTCCTGAATTACATGAAATCGAGGCTATTTTACCGCAATTTTTGGGTAAGATTATGCAAAAACCACCGGCTTTTTCAGCCATTAAAATTGATGGTGAGCGGGCTTATGATTTAGCGCGTAAAGGTCATGATATTGCTGATAAAATTAAAGCAAAAGAAATAGAAGTTTTTGCACTTAATATTGTAGATCATCAACCCAATCAAACAACTTTTATAGCCGACGTTTCTAAAGGCAGTTATGTGCGCAGTTTTGCCCATGACATGGGACGATTACTTGGATGTTATGGACATGTTGTCGATTTAGAGCGTCTAGAAGTGGGTTGTTTTGATTTAAAGCTAGCAGTAATGCTCGATTCTGTGTATAGTTCAACAAGTGAGTATTTACGCTCACAAATCCTGCCGCTGGAGACCGTGCTAGACGACATCTTGGCACTGGCCATTAGCCGGGAAGATGCTGCAAAATTTTGCCATGGGCAAAGTCTAAACCTTCCGAATCATTCAGATACTGAAATCGTTATGGTGAAGACAGAAAATACCCTGCTTGGTCTTGCGTGCATTTTAGAGGGGACATTGATCCCCAAACGTATATTTAACTTAAACTAAAAGGAGTTTAACGATGTCGATTACAGCTATACGCAAACAAGAACTGATTAAAGAATATGCAACTGTTGAAGGCGATACAGGTTCACCTGAAGTCCAGGTTGCGATTATTACAGAGCGTATCCGTAATTTAACAGATCATATGGGCACACATAAAAAAGATTTACACTCAAGACGTGGTCTTTTAATGCTTGTAGGTAAACGTCGCCGTTTATTAGATTATGTCACGGGCAAAGATCGTAAACGCTACGAAACACTCATTAAGCGTTTAGGCATTAGACGCTAATTATAAAAAAATCAAGACGATGCAAGGACAACTTGGGGCAAAAGGTTTCAAGTTGTCTTTTGTGTATAAATTAAGGAATAAAGAATGTTTAATGTTTTTAAAAAAGAATTAATGTGGGGAGGCCGTAGCCTTACGCTTGAAACAGGCAAAATGGCACGTCAAGCCCATGGTTCAGTATTAGTTACTTATGGCGAAACAATTGTTTTATGTACAGTTGTTGCTGAAAAAGAAGCAAAGCCAGATATCGATTTTTTCCCGCTCACGATTAATTATCAAGAAAAAATGTTTGCAGCAGGTCGTATCCCTGGTGGATTTTTCAGACGTGAAGGCAAACCTTCTGAGCGCGAAACACTTATCTGTCGCTTAATTGACAGACCAATTCGTCCTCTTTTCCCATCCAATTATAAAAATGAAACGCAAGTCGTTTGTACTGTTTTAAGTTATGATGGCGAAAATGAGCCAGATATCGTCGCCCTTATTGGTGCGTCAGCCGCACTCACAATCTCAGGTCTTCCTTTCTTAGGACCTCTTGCTGCTGCAAAAATTGCATATAAAGACGGTGCATTCATCCTCAATCCAACGCACAAACAACTTGCTGACACAGATTTAGAACTTATTGTTGCAGGAACATCTGAAGGCGTTTTAATGGTTGAATCAGAAGCCAATGAGCTTTCTGAAGAAATTATGTTAAACGCTGTTATGTTTGGATTTAATGCATTTCAACCAGTCATCGATGCAATCATTCAAATGGCAGAAACTTGTGCTAAAGATCCATGGGATTTGCCTGCAGAACCTGATTATATGGAAAAACTTAAAGCACGCGTTAAAGAATTATGCGAACCAACTTTACGTGAAGTTTATGTTGAAACTAAAAAACAAATCCGTGTTACACGCTTAAAAACGCTGAAAAGTGAAGTTGCTAAAATTCTTGTGGAAGAAGAAGGTTATAATTCCACGAAAGTTTCAAGTGAAATCAAAAAGTTAGAACAAGACATCGTGCGTTCACGTGTTCTTGATGGCAAACGTATTGATGGTCGTGAAACCAATCAAGTGCGTCAAATTCTTGCTGAAGTTGATGTATTGCCACGCGCACATGGTTCATCTTTATTCACACGTGGTGAAACACAGGTTCTTTCTGTTTTAACGCTTGGTACGGCGCAAGATGAGCAAATTATGGACGCTTTAGAAGGCGAATATAAAGAAAACTTCATGCTCCATTACAATTTCCCACCTTATTCCGTTGGTGAAGTTGGTCGTATGAGTGGTCCTGGTCGTCGTGAAATTGGTCATGGAAAGCTCGCTTGGCGCGCTTTACACCCAATGTTACCAACGAAAGAAGCATTCCCTTATACATTACGTATTGTATCTGAAGTGACTGAATCCAATGGTTCATCGTCAATGGCAACTGTTTGTTCAGCGTCCCTTGCGATGATGACAGCGGGCGTGCCGCTTCGTCGTCCTATCGCTGGTATTGCGATGGGTCTTATTAAAGAAGCTGACCGTTTCATGGTTATCTCTGACATTTTAGGCGATGAAGACAGTCTTGGCGATATGGATTTCAAAGTTGCGGGATCTGAGCGTGGTATTACAGCTTTACAAATGGATATTAAGATTACTTCTATTACTGAAGAAATCATGAAGATCGCTTTATCGCAAGCGCAAGAAGGTCGTATGCATATTCTTTCGAAAATGGCAGAAGCACTTGAAACACCACGTGTACATTTGAATCAAAATGCACCAAAAATTACAACGATGCGTATCCCTAAGGATAAGATTCGTGAAGTGATTGGGTCTGGTGGTTCAGTCATTCGTGATATTATCGAAAAAACAGGCGCCAAAATTGACATCGACGATAATGGAACTGTGCGTATTGCTGCCGTCACGGCACGTTCTGCAGATGCTGCGATTGAACGTATTAAAAGCATTGCGACAGATCCAGAAGTTGGTGAAGTTTATAAAGGTGTTATCGCGAAAGTCGCAGAATTTGGCGTGATGATTACTTTCTTAGGCGGCAGAACGGGTCTTGTTCACGTGAGTGAATTAACGCAAGAAAGTAGACGCGGTCAATTAGAAGATACATACAAGATTGGTGCTGAAGTCACCGTTCGTGTGGTTGGATTTGATCGTGGTCGTATTCGTTTAAGCATGAAAGGCTTTGAAGGCGCATCAGAAATGGTTGCAGATCAAGCTGCTGGTGGTTGATTTTACTACCTAAGACTAAAATGAAAAAAGGGGAGCATTTATGTTCCCCTTTTTTACATCTTGATTATGCATCTATTAGACTTCTTTCGAAACGCGCTAATGTGAGGCGAGTGATAGAAGATTCGGCATGGGTTCCCTCGTGTATTCTTCATACATTCGGGACAAAATCCTTGAAATTTTTTTTATTTTAAATAATCACGCGCCCCTTTTAATTTGCCACGCCCACAATGATTTTCAGCTAAAAAGCGACATTCATATTCATCAAGAGGTAAAAAGCCAAAAGGGTTAAACGCATCTTTTTTGTCGCCTGCAGGAGGTACATTGTCGGTAAAGTGTATGTAAAAATTATATTCTGCCCAATAAGGATTAATTTCTTTATAAAACAAATTAAACATATGGAGCGGATCATATGATATTTGATCTTTCTGAGCCAAAGCTTCTTCATAAACTTCAATAATTTTTGTTAATGTGCTCATTAACTTTTCTGCATCTGCCTCTTGATCCTTAAAATCATTTGGCTTGAATTTTCGCGTTGGTTGTGCCCAATAATCAAGAAAATAAGATTCAATTTCATTGCCTTCTGCTAAGCTTAATTCTGTTGCTAAACTAGATTCAGATTCTTCTAAGGACGCAATTGCATAATCAATACTGCCTATAACGCCTTCAAGATAGTCTTTAATAGGTGCTAAATAATTTTCTTTTTCTTTGGCTATTAATACTGACGGGGTTTCAGCCACAAGATTGAAGCGTGATGTCATTTTTCTAAGTTTTTCGCTGGGCATAGTTGAAACATTAAAAGATAATCGTTTTTTGAGTAAAGGTAGCGTTTCTTTCTTTCTTTCTTTTAAGCGTTCTTCAATAAGAGATTTGCAATATGTTAAAAATTGCTTCATATAAAAATTTTTAGAAGCAACTTCACCATAAATATGCATGTAAGGATATTTATCCATAACCGATTCGAATGGCTTAAATATTAGTTCTTTGATTGTTTTTAAAAATAATGGACGATTAGGTATTTCATCATTTATTTCATCCTCTTTAAAGCGCATTAAAAATCCAGATTCAAGATCAAAACGCGCTTCATTTTTTAGTTCTTCAGCAATGAGTAATGATTTCATAAATTGCGCAAAAGCAAGATTTGGCTGGATAACTCTTTCGGCGTCACTATAAATTTGTGCATAATCTTGATAATAAGATGGCATCGTTTTCTGAACTTGTTGCGCAAATGCATAAGCTTTTCGGTATCCAATAAAGATACGTTGTTGTAAAACTTTAAGTGCATCTACATGAATTTCTAACCTTGGGTCAGTTAAAGCTAACATAAGACGATTGTTAATAAGCTGTGTTAGCAAAAAAATATCCTCTGCTAAAACATCGGCATCTAGATGTTCTCGGGCAATATGATCTTCAATAGTAAGCATCCCAGATTGAGCACGCACAAGCTTAGGCATAACTTTTGAATGTTGTGATTCTTCTAAAGAGCCAATTATAGGTTTTGTGATAGTTGAAAGTGATGGATTCGATTGCGAAAATTCTAGATTGCTTACATACTTTAAATGAACAGAACCCCTTCTTCCTTTTTGTTCTAATTGTTGATTAGAGCACAATGATGGTGCGGAAGAAGATTGATTTATCCATGACGCGTCAATTTTTGTGCTTGAGTGTCTATTTCGTCTTAATGGTTCAGAAATTTTAGGGGAGGGTGATCCGGCAACTTCTATAGATTCAGTCAATAATTTGACATCATCTTCTGCATCTCCTTCAGAATTATCTTCGGTCATGCCAAAGCATGGTGTGCTCAAAATAATAGCGCAGATAAAATAAAAAGCTTTGTTTTTCATTTATATTCCAATAGTTAGAGGTTTTGTTTGTAGTATATTAATTATATTATATTTTTTTACTTACATTTTGTTAGCAAAAATTAAGTTAAAATGCAAGCATTATGCTTCATCCTAACAAATCCCATTTTAGTAAAAATTTTTCATTAAAAAAAGTATTAAAATTTACCTAATTTCTATATAACTGAAGTGATGATTGTATGATCTTAGTAAAGACAAATAGTAAAAAAATAATTATTGACTCAAATTAAAAAAAGTGTTAGCTAAAACAGGAAAAGTGTTTATTTTGCAACAATGATCAGGATTATATTATGAAAAGATTACTATTTGGTTTTACTTCCATTTTCTTTATATCCCATTCATCCTTTGCAAATGTACCGCTTGAAGAATGCTTTGATCTTTATCATAATACAAAAGAAGAATATAAAGGTATTTCACCTGCTTGGGCCGAAATTATGCTTCAATCAGGACATCTTAAAGGTATTCGTTTTTTTGGCGATTTTAGCTCAAAAGAAAATCCAGAATTTAAGCCACATCCTGCTTTTAATATAGAGGCCGACACCTTAAAGCTTAATGCACCGCAAGATGCAATTTCGGCACTTTTAGAATATCTTTTTCCATCCCCTAACGGGCAAGTTTTAGCTATTAATCAACGTCAAAATGATCCACTTGGGCAATTAAGCAAGAAACACAATTTACCTTTAGTGAATAATCTTGTTAAAGCTATTTATTACTACAAAACAAATCCAGATATTTTAAAACAGATGCTCATTGATGAATTAACATTTGTGCATCAAGAAGAAATAAAAAAATCAATTCGTGAGGAAACAAACAAGGAATTGAAAAAGTACATTAAAGAAAATCGTGGTCCAAAGAGTGCAAAAATAGCTTATGATGCAATGAGCAATCAAGAAAAAGAAAAAATTGCTGAAGAAAATCATAGATACAAAACACAAATTGAGAATGAAGAAAAAAAAATTAAAGAGAAAATAACAAAAAAACATTCATTTGAAATAGATAAGATTTTTGAACAAGAGATTAAGAAAAAAGATAAAAAAATCTTATTAAAAGAACTTATTGGAATGTTTATTGAAAAAACAAGAAGTAACAATGATAAAACAAAAAAAACGCAAAAAATATTTGATCCTATTCGTGATCAATTCGTAGATGTTCTTTTAAAAGCTGTTAATTTTGAAGATGAACCTGCATGCCAACAAAAATATCCGCCAAATTTAGTTATCAATTCATTGTTTGGATTTGCCCTTATTTCAGCAGATAAAATTGAAGAAATTTACGACACTTTTAAATGGATGTTTATAGATCAACCTGAAACACGTATTTTTTCAAAAGATGATTATGAAAGACTTGTTTCTCAAATTTCAAAAAATCCAAAATTTGAAAATAATATTGAGATAGATGATTCAATTCGCGCTTTATTTGGGCAAGTTTATTTTGAGCAAATACTACCAAAACCGCTTACATACACAAATACTTCTTATATTCATAATTCAAAACGCATTCCTTACCCCAATTGCGGCGAAACATCACTTCTTAATTTCTTTTATTATCTTTGGGGCGATCGCGGTGTTATTAACCCAACTTACATTAAATCTACAGAAAAAAAATTAATGGGTCCGACAAATGATAATTGGCAAAAATTAAAAGATTATTTTTTAGAATTTAACGTGATGTCTGCCTCTGCATCGCACATTGCTCAAGAAAAATGGAGCAATTTAATCTCAAATATGAATCAAGATGATACGCATCCAACACTCAAAATTATCTATCGCCAAAAAGTTTGTAATGTTCAAGGTATTGGTATTATCAATATGTTGAATGTGCTTGAAAAAATAATGCCAGATACAATTCTTTCCCAACCTTTTGCAGATAATGAATTGGATGTTCTAGAACTTGCATCAACAAAATTGGATAGACTTTCTTATCTTTTTTCACGCCCAGAAGATCTAATCACTTGGCAAGTTAATGGAGAAAAAAAAGTTACAAAAAAAGTTATTGATGTTGTCTTTAGCATCAATGAAGAAGAACGATTCACATGGGAATTTAAAGATAATTCCTTTGATCTTGAGCCTATACAAAACAAAAAAAACGATTGGCGTAAAAATTGCGACTGGAAAAAAGCCCCATTGATTATAAAAGCATGGGTGCATTCAGATATTCAAAGTTTAAATTATTTGATTGAACATCCTTCAGAAATTTATGCATTAAATTTACTATCGCCTGTATATGCAGCTATCGCAGTAGACAAAATTTTGGCACATAAATGGGTCCATATGAAATCTATTGTGCCGCAAATTATAGGTAAGTCTCTTTTCGTAGATGATACCGTAGCACAAAAAGGAATTTATACATTATTACATTTTAATAATGGTATAATCGGCGAAATATATTATCCAGAATTTGATTGGAAAACTTATATTCCTGAATTCAAACCTATGACTCAACGATCCACCCTTCAGCTGGCTGCTTTTATGAATTGTTGGGATGTCGTTCAAAATTTTAGCATTGAGGACAATATTGAGGCTCGAACACATGTGATTGCAACAGATTCAGGCTGTTTGCCCATTGTTAAATGGATTTTAGATCAAAACCCAAAAGCAATACACGATACAGATCCAGGAAATCGTGATCTAATTCAAATTGCTATTGAAGAAGGCCATTTTGATGTTTTAGATTATCTTTTGTCTATTCTTAACGAACCGCTAAGCTATAGAACTGAGAATGGTCAAACCTTATTTCATCTTTATGCTCAATCTTCCCATGATATGACATCTTATGTCGCAGATCTTCTACAAAAAGGAATGAAGCTTGATGTTGTTGATAATCAACAATCAACTGCATTACACACTATTAATCCTCGCTCGCATTTTAACAATATCAAATTCTTAATTGATAAAATGGTTCAAGCTAGCTTAATACTTGACCAACAAAATTTTCAAAATGAAACTCCTTTAATACATATTGCATGTAATGGGCCTTCTGAAGCTTTTTTCTACTTACTCGATAAAGGTGCGTCTATAGAATACAAAGGATGGCAAGGTGAAAATCTTCTTCATAAAATTGCTAACTCACAAAACAAATTAGACATTATACGCTTTTTGGTAGAGCAAAAAGGATTCGATATACATCAAACTGATAATCAAGGTAGTACAGTGCTTCATTATGCAGCGCAAAGTGGGTTTATGCCTAATATTCAATATTTGCTTGAAAAAGGGGCAAAAACTGATGTTCAAAATAAAACAGGTCAAACCCCCCTTCATATTCTTTTAGGTTGCATGACTTATAATATAGATGGATTACTAACATCAACAAAATTACTTTTGGATAATGGAGCCGATTTGAATGCGCCAGATGCAAATGGATCAACACCTTTTGGTTCAGCTTTCGCAAAACATGACATGTCCCTTGATTTAATTAGAGGGCTAATTAAGTTGGGAGGCATTTTTCCTGATTTCAGTCAAAAAACAGATGATTTATTACATAATGCCTGCAAAAGCAGTCAATTAGAGCTTGTTAAATTTTTAGTGGAAGAATGTCTTCATCCTATTGATGGTACAGATCAACATGGTCAATCACCTCTTCACATCGCAGTAGACAACCTTAATTTTAAAATTGTAAACTATCTTCTATCCAAAAGTGCGGATCCACATGCATTGAATAACATGGCTCAAACGCCATTACATATGTTGAGCATAACAGGACATGCTTTCTATAGAAGTTCAAACAATTGGGATTTTGATGAAGAAGACGATGAAGACGAAGACGAACAATATTTAGATTCAAACGAACAAAAAGCTCTTATTCTTAAAAATCTTTTAGAACATGGATCTCAAATAGATGAAACGGATGCAACAGGAAAAACTACGTTGCTCCTCGTTATACCAAATATTCATGGACATGGAGTAATAGAGTTTATTGAGATGTTGATTGAAAATGGGGCTGATCTTTTTGCGATAGATAATGAGGGTAATAATGTACTCCATTGCTTTTTTGGTTGCTCTTCTGGTTGTTTTAATCCAAATGATCCTTATGATCCCAAATCTTATTTAAAGCACTTACTTGCAAAAGGTTTTGATCTTGAGTCTAAGAACAGCAAAGGAGAAACGCCTTTATTTTATGCAATCAGAAACGCGTCTTTAGATCCTAGAAATATTCAAAAAATTGAAGCTTTGCTCGATTTAGGTGCAGATGTCAATACGATGGATAATGATGGACATTCAATTTTAGATATTATGCCACCCCATATACTAACACAACCAGAAGCCCTTATTTTTATTGAACGTATCATTGAAAATGGCTTAGATCAAAAAGCCTGTGATAAGTTTTTTGCCTCAGGACTTCAAAAATCTTTAAACACGAAAACCTATGACAATGCAACTGGAAAATGGGTTTTATCGCTTGAATCTATAAAATATTTTATTTCCAAAGGCGCTTCTTTACATCAAAAAGATGAAAACAATAAATCACTTTTTGCGCTATTTATTAATGCGTTAGGCTCAGATGATCTTACTGCATTATTCACAGAAACAGGACTCGATATAAACTCCCCCGATGAAGAAGGTAATACTTTTCTTCATCAATTAGCAGCATCGGGTAATTTCAACCACCTTAACCAAGATAAAATTCTTAAAATGCTGGATCTAGGTGCAGATATAAATAAACAAAATTTAAAAGGTGAAACACCATTTTTAATTGCTCTAAAATCAAATAATTATTTTTTTCTAGATGCCCAAAATTTTGTGTTTATGAATGTTTTGAAATTTCGTGGTTTAGATTTAAGTTTGGCAGATATCGAAGGTAATAAGGTTCCTGCTATCTTCATTCCTAGTGTTAATTCTTTGAATGACCTTAATATCCAAGCTTATAGTTATTTTTTAGAGAATGGTTTGTTTGCAAATCAAAAAGATAAAGATGAAAAGAACGACTGAATTTATAAAACCTCAATTTTAAGGCATATTAATCATTTAGCATGCCTTATATTGATATTTCTGACTTGACCAAAATTTTTCCTATGCCATAATGACATTATGTTTCTATTTTGTTCTTTTTGGGGTAATCATGCTGACTCATAAGCAACGCGAAGTTCTAAGCTTTATCACTGCGTATCATGATACCCATAAAATCACGCCCAGTTTTGATGAAATAAAAGATGCGATTAATCTTAAATCTAAATCAGGTGTTCATCGCCTTATTGATGCTTTGGTTGTCAGAGGTTATATCATAAAATTGGCAAGAAAAGCGCGCGCCATTGAAATCATTAAACCTCTCGACCCATTGCCTTTCCACACGCCTTCAACATGTTCTGTTCCTCTTTTCGGTAAGATTGCAGCAGGTTTGCCTATTGAGGCTATTCAAAATGAATCTTGGGATATCCCTGGCATTGATTACATTGAAATCCCTTCCTCCCTTTTAAAATCCAATCAACATTATTTTGCATTAGAAGTTGAAGGTGATTCTATGATTGACGCGGGCATTCTTGAAGGTGATTTGGGGCTTTTCTTTCCACAAGATAATCCTAAAAATGGTCAAATTGTTGTTGCCCTTATTAATAATGAAGAAGCAACTCTTAAATATTATTATAAAAAAGATGCAACAATAGAACTACACCCAGCCAATAAAAAATATGCACCACAAATATATTCTTCTGAGAATGTTCATATCCAAGGGCAATTACATGCCCTTTGGCGCAATTATGGATGATTGTAGTTTTATCATTTATTCTTGCAGATTTGCTTGATCGTTTGAAAGCTAATGAAGTGAGCATTGAAGAGGTTGCTTTAAGGCTTTCCATTCAACGACCCAATATGGTTGGAACAGAAGATCAATACATATTGTTATATCGGTTTATAGATTATTATTTAGAGCAGAAATCTAAGTCAACGTCTTACTTTAATCTACTGGACTATAGTATTTTCCATTTTGGTTAATAGAGCGTTAAACGCCCCTCATGTAGGAAGAGATTCAATCTACGGGACAATTTTTATTTTTATGCTAGAAATTTGCTTACACACTTTTGTTTTCCTGGGCTCATTGAAGCGAAGCTTCATACGTAGATCCAGATCCAAATCAAAATGCATGCTCGAAGAGCATGGCAAAATTATTTAAATAAGGTCATGATCTGCGATCATGATTATTAATTGGACCCTGAATCTGTGCTCGAAGCTTCGCTTCTCGCCTGTTCAGCGAAACGACTTGTGTTTGGTAGGTTCCTATCCAAAATAAATTTTTGTCCAGTAGAATGGGAGAGGCTACACTCGCTCCTCATTCCTTCTCTTAACCAAAAGCTAAAACACTATATTAAGCCCAGCAGATTAAGCTTATGAACTAATCGTCTTTACTTTTAATAACCACTAATATCGATCCCTTGGCCGCAATAATTTTAACCATTTTGCCGCTTTCAAGATTAGGTCCTTCAACGCTCCAGGTTGTATCACCTATTTTAACGCGTCCTCGTCCGTTTACAATCGGTTCAACGAGTGGATAAACTTGTCCAATTAAAGAGGCTTCACGTTGATTTAAATCATCTTTGCTAGGTGCTGTTTCTTTATAATGCAAAACTTTGCGTAATATAAAAATACTGACAACAGAAACGATGGCAAAAAAGATCGTTTGATAAGACCAATCAAAAACA
>JAUYSY010000073.1 GCA_030696155.1 Alphaproteobacteria bacterium
TATTTTTGACATAAATTTAAAAAAATCACATCAATTTTACCGTTGCTTTTTTATTTCTCTTGACAGAGCATACCAAAATTGTTTAAAAATATGTTCTTGATAGTAATTCGAAATAGGAATGAGTACGTATTATGGCTAGAGTTTGTCGTCTTAATGCAAAAGGCCCCATGTCAGGGAATAATGTAAGCCACGCGAATAATAAAACAAGGCGCAGGTTTCTCCCCAATATTCAAAGAACGACGCTTATGAGCCAAATTTTAGGACCTCTTAAATTGCGCCTTTCAACCAATGCAATTCGCACTGTAGATCATGCAGGCGGCATTGATGCGTTCTTACTTAAAACATCTAATTTAAAGCTCCCATGCGCAGCACAACGTATTAAACGTCGTCTACTCCGCGCAATGGATAATGCTCAAAAAGCTGCTTAATACAGCTCTAAATTCTCAAAAGGAGGGATTCTTTCCTCCTTTTGTTTTATCCTCATTGATATCTAATGGCATATCTTATTGATTTTTTAAATTCTTTATCGCCTGCTTTTGTTTGGGCAATTCTTTTTTTGCTCTGTTATACCAGCATTGTGATGACTTTTCGTTATTTCGGCAAAATTGGTCTTTATGCCTATATCATCGTTGCTGTCATTTGCGCCAATATTCAAGTCTTAAAGCTTGTTCAATTTGAAGTTTTTCCAGATCCTATTGCCTTAGGCACCACCCTTTTCACATCCACTTTTTTATGCACCGATATTCTGTACGAATGTTATGGTCAAAAAGCGGCTCAAAAAGGGGTGATGCTTGGCTTTTTTGGCTTCCTATTATTTACACTCTTCATGACATTAACCCTTGGTTTTAAACCCTTAACAAGTACCGATCAACACTTATTATGGGCACTCGACATGCACAACCATATGCTTGAAATCTTTAAACCTACACCTACTCTTTTTATCGCCGGTATGTTTTCATACTTACTAAGTCAACATCTTGATATTTTTATTTATGGTGCGCTTAAAAAAATAACCTCAGATAGGTTTTTATGGCTGCGGAATAATATTGCGTCCATTTTTTCATGCCTGTTAGATAGCTTTGTGTTTAGCTTTCTGGCTTTCTATGTACTCGCTGAGCATAAAATCCCACTCCACTCCCTTTTAATGACCTATGTTTTAGGCAGCTTTCTTTTAAGAAGCGTCATTGCCATCCTTGATACGCCGTTTCTTTATGCTGCCCTTTATTTCAAACCAAAAGAAGAAAATAATGTCCCAATTTAAATTCGATATATTAAAACAACATGAATCCACAAAAGCCCGTTTAGGTCTTATTCATACCCCGCACGGCACCATCCAAACCCCTAATTTCATTTTTTGTGGTACAAAAGCGGCCATTAAAGGCCTTAATCCGCAACAAATGAAAGAATGCAAAACGCAATTCATTCTAGCCAACACGTATCATCTGATGCTACAACCAGGCGCAGATCTTGTTGAAAAAATGGGTGGTTTACACAAATTCATGGGCTGGGATGGTCCATTGCTCACAGATTCGGGCGGATTCCAAATCTTTAGTCTAGGACACGGGTCAGTGGCCGAGGAAATAAAAGGACGCAGAAATTCGTCCAGACCTAAAACAATGCTTAAAATCACGGAAGAAGGTGCAAAATTTAAATCCTATTTGGATGGCGCCATTCATCTTTTAACACCTGAAAAATCAATTGAAACCCAACGTAAATTAGGCGCCGACATCATCTTAGTACTTGATGAATGCACGCCTTTCCACGCTGATAAAAATTATACAGCACGCTCCATGCGCCTATCACACAGATGGGCCGATAGAAGCATGCAAGAATTCAAGCGTCACGATAATGGCAAACAATCTTTGTATGGCATTATTCAAGGCGGCGTCTATCCAGATTTACGTCAAGAAAGCGCTGAATTCACGAATAGTCTTGATTTTTTTGGACAAGCCATTGGTGGCTCCCTGGGGGGCACTAAGGAGCAAATGTATGAAGTCGTCGATATGTCCTTCACTTACCTTCGCCGAGACCGCCCTACCCATCTTTTAGGCATTGGTGGCCTTAAAGATATTTGGGAAGGCGTTGCCATGGGCGTAGATACGTTTGATTGCGTCCATCCAACACGCATTGCACGTCATGGTCATGCACTTATCAGATCGGCAGACACGGATCATATCAATATTAAAAACGCGCGCTTCAAAGAGGATGCAAATCCCATTGATGAAAAATGTGGTTGTTATACTTGCCAGAATTTCTCTCGTGCCTATCTCAACCACTTAATGAAAGCACAAGAACTATTGCTGATTCAACTTTTAACAATGCATAATGTGTATTTCATGAATCAATTGATGGAAGATGTTCGCACATCTTTAGAAAATGATACATTTTTAGAAACGAAAGCAAATTGGTTTTCGTGAAACACAAATAAAAAAAAACCTCTTCGTAAGAAGGTCTTTTTTATTATATAGTAGAATGCCTGAAAACGATACAGTAGAAGGACATCTAGCCCCTCCTTCCTACTCCCCGCGGCCATATCATTTATAAGTATAAACCCCAACCCCTTCCTACGTCCCGCGACTTGATCGCGGGATCCAGACGATCTTCCCTAAAGTTAACATTGTATAAATTGGACAATGACATCTTCTTTATTTACTTTCTGGATCCCGCGGACTAGCCGCGGGACGTAGGAGGTGGGGTAAGCAGTAAGAAATTTGTAGTGTTTTCAAGTTATTTTATTATAAATTAAAGTGTTTTTAAAGCAGCGGCACCAAGTTTAGCTAATAAATCAAATGCAGCCGGACCATGTTTTTGAACAAGTCCAAAAACTTTAGGACCATAATCCATTGCGTAACCAACGATTTTATCCCCATGTTTTGCAACAAGACTTTTAACAGTTGAAGGACCGTATTTATAAATAAGATTAATAGCATCTAGACCATATTTTTTTGTTAACTCAAAAACAAAGGGTCCTACTACTTTAGCTAAACTAACGACCTTAGGCGCAAGATCCGGTCCATATTTTTTTGCAATATCAACAACACTTTTTACAGCAGAAATACCAAAAGTTGCAGCTGATTTTGCAGCACTCAAAACCTTACTTCCAAGTTTTTTTGCTTCATCATAAGCACTTGTTAATCCACCCGTAATGCTAAAAAGTGTAGCATTTTCTCTATCAACAGCTTCTTCTTTAACTGCCCAGGTTTGAACTGTCATTGAAACCAAAGAAATTATACTTATCATTAGTATTTTTTTCATATTGCGTCATCCCTTTTTTATTCTCTCTAATTAAAATTATAATTATCAAGAGTTAAAAAATAATTAACGCAAAAATGACATTGGATTCAGACGAAAAATGATACGCGATATAAATTAAAAATAAATTTTTGTCCAGTAGAATAAGCGACAATATAGCACGAAAAAAATGACTCACTAAACATGAAGACAAACAAGTAGATAACTAAAAAAACACAGTTAATTTAGCCATGGCAAGGCGCCCCAATTAACTAAGGGCGCGACGCTGCTATTTAGAAAATATCATTTACAAACAACGAGATAGATTTTTTGCTAGATGGATACGCCTATAAATAGGCGTACCATTTTGTTTATGTATACCCAAATAATCTGAAACTACCGTTTTTAGTCGATGACCTTTGGTCGCTTTTTGAACCAAAAATTTCTAAGGTAAAATAATTATCTGTCGAAATTTTCGGCATCAAAAATCACCTCAAATCTCATGCCTAAAAATCGGCATTTCCAAATCATTTAGGTATATCAAATTCACTTAAATCTAATACTAAAACATCTGTCAAGATTGATTTAATTAATTCTTCTGTAATAATCAAATCATCTTTATCTTTTTTACCAACAAATACCTCTTTAAGTGTGTTATAAATTTCAGGTAAGATCTTATTTTCTTTCTTTGCACGCAAGGACTCAAATCCATCACTTATAAATTGAAAAACTTGCTTAATTCCAATCTCAAATGAACCAAAATTCGACGTACGAGATACTGTCTCACTTTTACCTTTTTCACGAGAATGAGTGATAATTTGCATTTTCAGGTAATCTAAATTTGTAAGATTTTGCCCTTGTATGTTTTCGATAAATTTATTTAAAACCTGATTGACAGGATCCTCCGCTAGAAATTCATTTAATAAGCTATGATAGGTTTTTAGAATTAAGACAGACGCTTCTTCATTAAAAGATTCTTGTTCCTTAAGCAATTCAGTTAAACTTTTTGCGTTTTTAATACGAAGAACATTTGCATCATACCATGTATCAACATCTTTTAATTTGCCCTCCATACATAAAGTATCATTACCAAGAACAGCAATAAATTCCTTTAGGAGCGTTTTGTAAGCTCTGGTTTCTTTAATTTCTAACAATCCATCACAAACGGAAGCGACTCTAAGTATAAAAATGCGTGCTCTTTGTTCTAAAGACGCATCTGATTGTTCTGGATGACATATCATATTACCCAACCCCAGGGCATAGAGAATGTCCGAGCTCGTGCGATGTGTGTAAAACATTTGGTAAGAAATAGCAATATTGAAACGCGCAAAATACCAAATTTGATTCAAATAAAGATAAGCATTTTGACTTCCAGGTAAGTTCTTTATTGTCTTATTATCTTTTATTTCTGATATAATAAATTTAATTTTTTTTACGCATTCATCATCCTTTGCAACATCTTCAGCATTTTCAATATCATACAACCAATTATGTTGTTGCTCATTGTCAAGCAAAAACCCTCTACATAGTTCTGGTATTTTTGCTAGTACAAAGATCCTTTTTTCTTCATTTGTTTCTAATTTATTGTAACTCATCATAAATTTATTTAATTCTTCTTTTTCAATAGTTGCAGTAGGTAATGGTTGTTGCTGCGGCGCGCGCTCTACCAAAATCATCTGCTGTGCCTGAATACGCCTCTGTCTCTCTTCAACTTCTTTTGGAATGTATTTAGCCTTATATTCATCTTTCATCTTGGCTAATTCATAATGATATCCCTCTGCAAAAGAAATACCAAAAAAATCAAAGATTTTTTTTGCTGTTTCTGGTTTTACCTCATTTTTATATGCCTCATAAATAAGGTCACTGATAAATGGTTTAGGTCCAACATTTTTAGCAATATTATAGCCACGCTGCTTAAAAAAGGCTGCTTCTGTTCTCATTGCACTAAGAACATCCAAAAACTCTTTTCTTTTATCATCATGATCCTTGCTGCACGGTATCATATACAATTTATCTTCATAAACGCTGGATAGATATTTTAAACCATCGTCATCACCAGGGATTTTATAGTCCTTTAATGCTCTAAAACAAATTGATGCTTCTGGGGGTACAATATAATTTTCATCTCTAAATATATCCCTTGGATTAAATTTATAAGTTAAAAACCTAATGACCTTATCATAGCTAGGGTTACCTGCCATTAAATTTAATAATTCCACCTTTATATTGTCCGTTGCACACCCCATAAGTTTATGCGTAAAAAAGATAACATTGTTCACATCATTGAGATGTTTAAATTCTGATTGCCTCATCATATGCAGCATATATCGAATAAAACTTGGAAAATCATATTCATGCAAAGAAGTAAAAAAAACATTTTCACCTTCTACAATTTCGTAACATAATTCTCTTATTTCTTCGAATGATTGATTTTTTTTAAAGAATTTACAAAGTATTAAATTGAGTTCATTATTATCATCAATGTTTGATTTTTCTATTTTTTGAATAAACAACAAAAACTTAATAAACAAAGCAAAATTATTGCCTGTAATTGACTCCATAGGGATTTTAGTTTTTTTTGGCTCTTTAGACATATGTTTTAAAATTTCATCAAGCTTATATTGCCCTTTTTCATCTAAATCACGCACATATTCTTTAAAGATGTAAAAAAGATAAATTATACATTTATCCGAAATTTGCGCATCTTTGTTTAATGCTGTAGGTTTTAAAAGTTCTATTAAATTTGAACGAATTGATGAGGATAATTTCAAATAACATAAAATAAATTGTTTAAATAATCCAATATTATTTACATTTGGTTTTTTTGAAAAGGTTTCATCAAGATTTTCTACAACGCTACCAAATATATTTATGACTGGACGCAATCTTATTGGCTGCATTGCTTTTTCAGGAAATGTAGATGTTTTGATAATTTTTTGAAGCAAAGCCATGAGATCAAGAAGGTCCTTTGGCACGTTCTCATCAAAACATTCTGCATTTTCAAGTGCTTGTTTAATGTCTACAGGATCCAGAAGCAAATCTTCACATAATTGTTTAAATCTACGAAAAAATAAGTCAGCATTAGGCAAATGATCTAAAAACTTTAGTTTTTTAGAAATATAATCACCGTAAGCTTCTTGTTCCTTTGGAAAATCAAAATTAAGATTCTGTAGAGGATTCAATTTTTGTCTTTTTTTTTCGGATTTTTTACCTTTTTCTTGTTTAAAATCCCTAGCTCTTTTTTTTTCACCTTTTATTTCTTCTGGATCTACTTCAAGCTGTTCTTCATTTTGGTTATCCTCAATAGCATCTTTCCCCTTAGAAAGCGCGTAATTAAACGTTGTTAAAGTAAAAATCGCTATGAATAGCGACAAAATTTTGTGCATTTAAAGTACTCCCAATTAAATATAAATAAACTTATATACATTTTTTTTAGTTTGTAAATATATATTTTTGTTTGCAAATAATAAAAATCTACAATAAAGTAAAATTAAATTGTATGTATTTTATATTTAAAATTACCATTAATTTATAATTTATTATTAAAATAATAAATTATAAATCTATATTTTTAGTAAAATACATCAAAAAAATCGAATATTTATAACAATTCCTCGTAAACTTCAATCGTCTTAGAAGTCATCATTTCTTTTGTATAATGCATTAAAACATGTGTATGCGCTTTTTCCTGAATACACCTTATTTCATTTTTATTCAATAAAACAACATGTTCCAAACATTTCTTAAGACTTTTGATATCATCATGCTGAACTAAAAAACCCGTTTCTTGGTCCAAGATAGTTTCAGATGTCCCTCCAATGTCACTTGCGATCGTAAGGCAACCCATTGCCATCGCTTCAACAGCAACGCGTCCAAAAGATTCAGGCGCAAGTACCGGAAGTACAACGATCTCGCTCAAAAAATAAGCTGCGGGCATATCCGCGCAATGTCCTACTAATTTTACATTATTTTCCAATTGAAGCTTAACAATGTGTTGAAAAATTTCTTGTTTATAATGTTCTTTCCCCTCACCTACGAATAAAAGAAACAAAGTTGGATCATTCAATTTTTTAAACGCTTCCAGCAGCAAAAGATGCCCTTTAGCGCGCGTTAGCCGTGCGGGAAGCATTATTATTCGTTTATCTTCAGGAAGTTGCCAAAGATTAATTAATGTTTCAATCTGACTTTTGGGAATAGAATTTCTATCTAAAAATTGAGCATCAATGCCACGCGGAATAACACGCACTTTACGCGCATCAACTTTATAATTTTTATGAAGATATTCTACAATAAAATGCGACACAGCAATGATGCGATCACCTTTTAACATAATTTGGTTATATAGTTTTTTAAAAATATTTGCGGCACCGTAAGCACCATGTATTGTTGTGACAAAAGGAATATTCAATTTTCGTGCTGGTTTTAATCCCGCCCAAGCAGGCGCTCTGCTACGCGCATGCACAAGTGATACATTATAATTTTTATAAATCTTAGACAATGCACGTTGATTCATAAAAACCGAAAATGGATTTTTTAAATGAAGTGGCAATTTTATGTGAATTCCCCCTGCTTTTTCAATCTGTTGAACGAGTCTTCCACCATTTGAAATAACAATCGATCGCCAACCATGTGCAATGATCGCTTGGTTCATATCGATGACACCTTGTTCAACCCCTCCACTTTGCATATTGGGTACAAGTTGAACAATTGTAGTAAATTTGATTTGTGTATCTATCATGTGCTAGGGTTCTTGGATTAAAACTAAAAAAAGGATAATTATATGCATCATCTTCATATCACGGACCAGGGAAGAATGTTTAAACCTCATCAATTTTTACAACGGCATGATGGCGAACGTATTGCCTACAATGTTTCAAGCGGTAAATCACCTGGCGTGATTTATTTAAATGGATTTATGTCTGACATGCAAGGCACAAAAGCACTTGCTGTTGAAGAATTCTGCCAAAACAAAGGACAAAACTTTATTCGTTTTGATTATTTTGGCCATGGCGCTTCCTCTGGTGATTTTAAACAAGGGACCATTAGTCGTTGGGCTGAAGATGCACTTGCAATATTAGACGAATTAACCGTTGGACCTCAAATTCTTGTTGGATCAAGCATGGGTGCTTGGTTAATGTTTCTTGTAGCACTTAGACGACCTGAAAAAATCAAGGGCCTTATTGGTGTTGCAGCAGGTGCTGATTTTACTGAAGATTTAATTATGGCCAATATGCCTGATCATCTTCAAGAAAGTCTTAATACAATAGGGTATTTTGAAACCACGTTAGGTGGACCAGAACCCTTTATGTATACAATTACGCAGAAACTCATTGAAGATGGCAAATTACATCTTTTGCTCCGTAACCCTATCCCATATGAAGGTAGCGTCCATTTATTACATGGCATGAAAGATAAGGATGTACCTTGGCAAAATTCCATGCGCATCGCAGATCTTCTTAAAACAGATGATGTAACACTTAATTTTGTTAAAAATGCAGGTCACCGTTTTTCAGAACCCGCTGAAATAGCATTATTATTAACATCCATTGATCAGATGCTTAAAAAAATCAATAAATAACTTTATAAAGAGGCGGTGATTACCGCCTTCATTCATTTTAGTGCAGTCTCTTCTTACATGAGGGGTCTTTAACACTTTATTAACCTAAAGCGATAATACTCATCACCAAAAACAAACAATTCATTAAGCAATAGCATTTTATCCACGATTGATAATAATTTTAATGAAGCACTTGAAGGCCTTGAAGGCCTTTTTTCACCTCTTTCCCATTTGCTGATTAATCCAGTCATTACGTTAAAATAATATAATAAGCAGGTCCCTTTATAAAGTTTTTACATTTATAAAAAGACCCTTTCAAGAATAAAATTACCGAGCTTATAAAATCACTTACGCTCTAATCTTTGCAACTCGCTATTAATCATTGCCTCGTCTAACCCAGCGGCTTTTGCTTTCTTAAGTGCTTCAATCTGCGCTTTTACATAAATATTCGATATCAAGGGAAGATTCGCCATCACTTTATTACCAAGATCCTTAAAAACAAATTGATTATATTTTGGGAAGATTGATTGAGAAGAAAGTTGTTCTATTTTTTTCAATTCAGATGAAGAAAAAAATTGACCCAAAGGAGTTTCAAAAACACGATTCCAAATGCTTGTTTTTAAAGTTTTCTTTATGTCATCTGAATCTTTATAGGCCTCAGCAATTGTTATAAATTTTTGAAAATCTTCACCAAATTCATTTTGAAGTCTTTTAAAGGCATTCATAGTACGATGAATATAGCTCTCAAACAGACTGTTAATACCTAACATTTGATAAAAAATATCATTAATGATCTTTTTATCTTCTGCTGTTATTTCTTTATTCGAGCGAGATAATACAAAAGTTGAAAATTCTTTATCAAAATACTCTTTACTCTTTTCTTTTTGTTCCTTTGATTTTTCATCTTGAGCTATTTTATCATTAAGAATTTTATTTTTAATTTCAACAATTTTAGACGTATTTACGCCTGATTGTGCTGCATGATCTAAAAAAACATTTTTCAATTCCAGCCAAATTTCACTATCAAAAAGCGACTCTTTACCCCAAAGAAATTGAGTGCTTAATTTTTTAAATTGCTTAGAATATAATTTATGGATAGCAGGATCATCCATAAGCTTAACAATGTCTTGCAATTCTGCTTCAGAAAAATTATCTGTATATTCTTTTTTAATAAAATTTAGCTTTTTTTGTTGATATTCGGCATTTAGAAATTTAAAAGATTCATTAAATAAATTTTTATATTTTTCTTTATCATTTCCAAAACGTTCTGCCACTTTATCAACTAATTGATCGATGAATGAAACGTCCTGTTTTTCATTATCTCCTTGAGCCTCAATAATTTTTTCAACTAAAACTTCTTTTTGTTGAGGATTATCAGTAAAACAATCAGATATTGTAAATATTACTAAAAAAGATATCGAAATAAAAATCTTCTTCATATAGGTTCTCCTGCCCCAAATTATTTTTCATTACATCAATTTTACAAAATGGGGGGGGGATATGTCAAACAAAATATATCCTATTATTATACCTTAATATAAGAAATCACCTTATATTCCACATCAAACCCATCCTCATCCAACCTAGACAAAACACCTAAAAAACCTTATGGTGATGACATCAGCCACTCTTATATTTTAGTGTTCAATGAGTTTTTATAAATCAATTGCCAAAGTCGCCAGCCTCACCATGGTCAGCCGCGTCACAGGCTTTATACGCGATATTTTACATACACTTTTATTAGGCGCTGGTCCCATTTCAGATGCTTTTATTATTGCTTTTAAGCTTCCCAATTTTTTCAGACGACTTTTTGGCGAGGGTGCCTTTAGTGCGTCCTTCGTGCCCCTTTTTTCCAGTATTTTAACTAGTCGTGGGAAAAAAGAAGCCCTTCAATTTGCACAACAATCTCTTGCATTATTATTTTGTATCTTATTATTAATTGTTGGTCTTGCCGAAATCTTTATGCCAGAATTTATGACACTCATCGCCCCTGGATTTAAAGATAATCCCGTTCATTTTCAATATGTCGTTGATTTTGCACGTTTAACTTTCCCCTATTTGTTGCTTATTTCGCTCACCTCTCTTTATGCTGGCGTCTTGAACAGTTTTGATCATTTCGGGCGAGCAGCCGCAGCCCCTATCCTTTTAAATTTATCCATGATTGTTGGACTCTTAATTTATAAAAACAATTCATTAGCAACAGGTTATGCCTTATCAATATCAGTTACTATTGCAGGTTTTTTACAATTATTTTGGCTTTGGGCGCACGCACATAAGAAAGATTATAAACTTAAATTTTGTTGGCCAAAATTATCACCTGACACCAAAATGCTTTTACGCAAAATGGCGCCTGTTGCTTTAAGCGGCAGTATTTTCCAAGTTAATCTTATGGTCGACACCATTTTAGCCTCCTTCCTTCCTAAAGGATCAGTTTCCTATCTATATTTCGCTGATCGTTTAAGCGAATTACCCTTAGGTGTTATTGGCGTTACCATTGGCACGACGCTTTTACCACTTCTATCAAAACAAATTGAGCAAAAAAACTATAAAGAAGCCATTAACAGCCAAAACAGATCGATTGAAGCGGCCATGATTTTGGCGCTTCCTGCAGCTGTTGCTTTGCTCATGATTTCTGAACAAATTATCCATGTCCTTTTTGGACGTGGCGCTTTTACACATGAAGCCGTTATCGCAACTTCTAACGCGCTTGAAGTTTATGCAATCGGTATTCCTGCTTTTGTATTGAGTAAAGTCTTTACAACTAGTTTTTTTGCCCATAAAGACACATCAACACCCCTGAAAATTGGTATTTTCACCGTTCTGTTAAACTTCGTCCTTAATCTAGTTTTAATGCAATACTTACAACATGTGGGACTTGCCCTCAGCACATCGATCAGCTCATGGGTGCAAGTCATTTTATGCTTCATTATCCTTAAAAAAAGAGGCTGGTATGCAACGGATACATTGGTTAAAAAGCGTTTCCTTGGCTATTGTTTTTGTGCAAGTCTTATGGGCGGCTTTTTATATTTTCTAAGCCCTTATGTTAGTGCATTGATATCTGGACATTTTACAGATAAAATTTTAGGATTGATGGCACTTGTCATGGGTGGCGCTGCTGTTTACTTTATAACAGGTGCATTTTTTGCAGGCTTTAATTATAAAAAAGCAAAAAAACTCATTAAAGGTTCATAATGAAAAAATTTATTTTCCTATCCTTTTTTATTACATCAACCATTTCTGCTAATGAATTTGTTAATTCAAACACTCTTAATTCTATTCAACTTCAATATTCAAAAAGATGCTTTCCTCAATTAAATGGCCCACATATTCTGTCCTGGGAAGAAAAAACAGAAACAAGCATCATTAAAGGGGAAATGACAATTTCAACTGCGCCACCACAACCTGATGGCTATACAATAAAATTACCCAAAGAACTAGGCAAGAAACAATTTAATTTAAAAACAACATTATTGGGCGGCGAAGAACTTAATTGTAAAATTGATCCTTCAAAAAACATTAAAATTGATATTCAAGATACAATGGTTTTTCATCGCATTAAGCGTTGTTCTTGCATTCAGTAGGTTTTTAAAATAATCAATTCACCCCTACTTACACAAGGATGGATCTAATCTATTTTCTAATCAATGATCATATTATTATTCACAACCAAATGACCATCCTCGCCAACTTCTTGTAATATGCCCAATTTAACCAACAATAAAGGCAGTGCAAGTTCTTTTACGCCTGCGTCATCATATAGAAGATCATCGATATTTTTTGTATCAATGCCCTTAGCAAGCAATTGATCTTTCGCGGCAATGCCGACCATTTCCCAAATAATATTAACACCTGTTTCAGGATGAATGATGCTCAATTTATGCTGATCAAGCATTTCTTTAACGTGATTAACAATTTTATCTGCTGTGAAATTTTGATGAAATAGATCTAAAATTTCTTGTAAGGATTTTGCTGTTACAGTCGATTGCTTCATACTAAAATCAAAATTGGGCGCTTTATGCACATGACGCAACCCAATCACGCCCCCTATAAGACCTTCAATATATCCAATTTCATGTGGTATGCCGTTGTAAGTTCGTCCCATTAATTCTTCAGCAATTGCATTGATACTTTGACGTTTAAGATCAATCAATTCTTTTATCAATAGCTTTTTAAGCCCCATCCATGATAAGGACATATCCTTATCAATAGAGGTATGTTTATAAATTTCAACAACAGCATCTTTAAGTGTATTTTCTTTTGCTAATGCCATTAATTTCAGAAGACCAACGGACCAGCCATTGCTCACGTAACCACGTATTAATTCTCGAAATTTATCACCCTCTTCGATATCAAAATTATGTAACAATGATTGAAAATCTTCACTATTGGCAAAAATCCCCATTTCTTCCTGGAGTAGTGAAAATTCACCTAAGCCTTCAACATCACTTGGCTTTAATTTTTGAATCAAATCTTCAATAGCCACAGAAGACAATTGATCCCCAAATTTATTCGCAGGTAAATAAATTTCATGTGCCTCACATAATTCATTAAGATTTTTATAAAAATCTTCAGAATTTGATAATTTCACTAATATATTAAGCGCTAATTTTAAAGTTTCTTTTAAATCAATACGATCATTTTTTTCAATTTCTACAACAGATCCCAATAACGCTTTTAAAAGCTGCGCTTCTTCTGTTTTAAGATCTGTTAAATGTTGACGGAAGATATGTTCTTTTTTAAGCATATTTCCAATGAGCACTATTAATTGATTTTTCGATTTACCAATACTTGATAAATCTATATCTGATTGTTGAAGACGCATTAACCAATCAGTAATGTTTTTAAGATCCGCAAAGCAAAGAGGTTTCGATTCAATCGAATAATGATCCCAAATCGCTTGGTTTTTACCTTGTGAACATTGCGCCATATCATGCATTAAAAATGCTAATTTTTTTTGTCCGTTCTCACCCATTTTTTTAAACTTTTTAACCATGGCTTGAATCATCATAGATTCTTCTGAAAAAGGTGCTTCAAAGTATTTTTTAAAATCCTGATTATTTCGGATTTCTTTTAGCTTTGGATCTACATCAACACCCAGAATAAAATCAACATCATCAAGATCAGCTAAAGCAACTTGGCTTGCAGGTAGATAATCAAATATATCTGGATTAATAGCAAAATGAAGAATTTCTTCATTTTCCCCTTCAACTTTAAGTGCAAATATAGAAGGATTGTGCGTATAAGAATTTTTCAGTTTTACAAATAAATCTGCATAAATGGATACGGCATCACTATGATTACCACCCTCACGTGCCAATAAAATCAATACTTCTTGAAGACGAGTATTTTCACTATCTAATCGATTAATCAAACGCTGACAAAGTGCCAATTTTTGATTGTTATCCATTGCTGCCCAATGCTGAACCATGAATTGATTATATTCTTCTTGAAAGGAAACACCAAATATCAGATAAGCGATTAACTTAAGATCCATATTTGCTGGTTCTTTAGCAATCTGTCTCTTAAATATAATTTCCAATGTTAATTTATAGTCAGAGGATTTATATATTTCCAATAATAAATTTTGGATCGATTGTTCACAATTTAAAGACAACATGCCAGGATTTGCGACCGCAGCAACAAAGAAATTACAAACTTTTTCAAGTCTATCAAACTCGTTTAATAAAGGAATCTGACCCTTAAAATACATACTCGCTAACGCTATTTGAGCCATATGTTGAGATACAAGATCATATGTTTTATTTGCAGCTTTATTAAACAATTTAAATGCCTCTTGCAATCTATAAGGATCATTTTTAGCCCGACCCAGATTATGTAAATACATGTATGCTAAACGTGTTTGAGCATAATGTTGTGATTTATCATCATCTGTTTTATTTACAGCAATATTGAATAAATCAAATGCTTTTTTTAATCTATCCGGATCATTTGCGGCTGGACCTTGAGCATTGAAATACATATTTGCCAATCTTGTTTGAGCCATATGTTGTGTTTTCGGGCAATCTTCTTTTTTTGCTGCAATTTCTAACAAATCAAATGCTTTTTGTAATCTATTCGGATCATTTGCTGCAGGACCCTGATTATAAAAATACATATTTGCTAATACTACTTGACCTATATGCTGTGATTTAAGATCATGTGTTTTATTTACAGCTTCATTCAATAAATTAAATGCTTTTTCGAATCTATTTTGATCATTTGCGGCCGGCCCCCATCCATATACATTCATCATTGCTAATAATGTTTGAGCAATATGCTGCGCTTTAAGATTGTGTGTTTTATTAACAGCCTCATTCAATAAGTTAAGTGCTCGTTCCAATCTAGCAGGAATATTTGCTGCTTGTGCCCAACCATATATATACATCTCCGCCAATCTTGCTTCAGCAAGATGTTGTGATGCAAGATCATTCGTTTTATTTGCGGCAATCTCTAAGGATACAAAAGCTTTTTGCAATCTATCAGGATCATTTGCGGCTGGACCCCAGCCATATAAAAACATCTCCGCTAATCGGGTTTCAGCGATATGCTCAGCTACAGGATCTGCTGAATCATTTGGATATGCAGCAATCTTCAACAAATCAAACGCTTTTTGCAATCTATCTTGATTGCTTACATCAAAAACCTGACGATTTAAATACATTAATCCTAATTGTGCATGTGCCATATGCACCATTTTGGGATCAATATTTTCATTAATTATTAGAGTCAACAGATCAAATAATTCTTTTTGAGCCAGCTCTTTTGAATGAAAATCATCTGTTTTATTTGCGGCAATAATAAGTAAATCATATGATATCTCTAAATCATTTGGATCCTTTTGTTCATAAAATCTATTTAAATACAAGCTTCCTAAACGGGTTTGCGCTATATGCTGTGATTCAAGATCATCTGTTTTGTCTACAGCAATAATAAGTAAATCAAATCCTTCTTCTAAATTACTTTTACGTAATGATATAGATTCTTCATCATCATCAAAATAATCAGTATCTAATTTTATCACCGCTAATTTCGTCTGGGCTTTATGTTGCGCAACAGGATCATTTGTTTTTTTTGAAGCAATTTCATATAAAGTTGATGCTTTTTCGTATCCATCATCACAATTTAAATCAAAATGCACGTCACCATAATACATCTCGGCTAAATAAGTTAGTGCAATGTGTTGTGCTGCCAAATCATCTTCTTTATCTACGGCAATCTTGAACAAATCAAATGCTTTTTTATATTCATCTACAGCTTCTGGTGCAGGCACCGAGTCCAAAAAATACATCTTCGCTAAAAGTGTTTGTGCTCTATGTAATGCCCTAGGATGATCCGTTTTTTTTGATGCATTATCAAGCAAATCAAATGCTTTTTTCATTCTATCTGGATCATTTGCTGCAGGTCCCAAATTATTTAAATACATCTCTGCTAATCGCACTTCAGCAAGATGCTGTGCCCTTAAATTATCTTCTTGTTTTGATGCAAAATCTAGATAATCAAACGCTTTTTGGAATCTATCCGATTCATTTACTGAAGTACGATTAGAATCTAGATGCATAATCCCAAATAACGTCAAACACAAATGGCCGGATATTGACTTTTGACGTTGATTCATGAAATAAAACATCGAATCAAATTTAAGAAAATCATAAACTTCATTTAACCTATTGAATCTATTTTCCTTATCCAATTCAGGAACAATATCAAACAAGCTCATCTCTGCCAAATAGGCATCGGCCATAGCTCCTTCAGAAGTTAAAATTCTTTTTTGTTTAATAGTCACACATAAATCATGAACTTTTTTTAATCTATTTGGGTCTTCGACTGCAGGTCCGACTTTATATAAATACATCTCTGCCAAATTTATTTTAGCAAAATCTTCTGAGTTTTTATTGTTTGTTTTACTTGCTGCAATCTTAAACAATTCAAATGCTTTTTTGAATCTATCTGGATCTTCTAATGCGGGCCCCAAACCTTTCAAATACATATGCGCTAAATTCACTTCAGCACTATGTTGAAATTCAAGGTCATATGTTTTACGTGAGGCTTCATCATACAAATAAAATGCTTTTTTGAACCTATCCGTATCATCTGCTGCAGGTCCGCGACCATTTAAATACATATGGGCTAATAATGTTTGTGCAACTTGTTGTGATTTAGGATCATATGATTTTGAAACTACATTCATCAATAAATCAAATGCCTTTTGCAATCTATTGGGATCATTTTCGGCTGGTCCCCTGCCATAATAATACATGTATGCTAATTCTGCTTCAGCGATATGTAGCATTACAGGATCACTTGTTTCATTAAGCGCTTTATCTAAAAAATCAAATTTATCCTTAAGATCAGCTGCATGTTTTAACCCCAAAAAGTAAGCTTGCATATATGCTGGCGATAATTCTGTTTCAGTGATTTTTTTCACAGATAAGTCAATTATATTATCACTTATAAGATCTTTGTTATAAATTTTTTGCCTCTTTTCAAATTGAGAATCCTCATTATTATTTCTTTTTCTTTTTTTACTATTACCTGTATCTTTAGTAAAAATTTCTAGATAATTATCTTTTTTTTCGATCTTAAAATCATCAGGTACTATAATTTTACCTTTATTGTTAATTTTTATAGTGTTATTAACAATTTCAAAAGGAATATTGTTAATATTGATGATTAATTTTTCAGGGTTATTTTCTGTTGAAAAATCCAAACTCAATGGAAATTCAAAGCCTTTCTGATTTTTAAATGTTGCAAAATTCTTACCATCCAAATTGTCCACGTCTACCGCATTGACATATTGAGACAAAAGAAAACCAGATAATGATAAGAGTAATGATTTTTTCATTGGAATTCCTTATAATGAAAACATAAATTAAATTAATATAAAAACAGTATAGTATTGTATTATTATTTTCAATAAAAAAACAATAAATCCGCACCAATAAAATGTTTGAAAATAAAGTGCTCCATGATAATGTCATACAGTTTCATGCCTAGTCTCTAAACTAAAATTTATGGATTAAAAACCGATGGATATAGAATCCAAGAAAAAAAGACTTTATTTTATTGCCAACCACCGCGGCACCAAAGAAGCTGATATCATTATTGGTCGCTTTACGAATTTTATCCTTAAAAATATAACTGACGCTCAACTAAATGATTTTAATGATTTTCTACAAATTGCAGATGACAAACTGATCAATTGGTATTTTAAACGCGATCATCCAACACCAAAAGATTCAAATCCTTTTATTACGACTTTCATTAACTGGCATCATGACAATAAAAACTAATTTTTTAAATACTGAGCAATCAAGCACTATTTCAATTCCTATAGGCTTTGAGACCTTTCTTTTGGGCACCACCCTCACGCAAACATCGAAAGATCTTATTTTTATAGCCCAAGACGATCGTCATTTACAAGAAACCAAAGAAGCGCTTGATTTTTTTGCTCCAAATCATCCTAAAATTATTTTCCCTGCTTGGGATTGCTTACCTTATGATCGGGTTTCGCCCACACGCGATCTTATTGGTCAGCGTATTGCAAGCCTTGCTTCCATCTTAAATCATGACCCCAAACAACCCATTATTATCCTCACAACATCTGCTGCCATCCTCCAAAAAATACCCAAGAAAACATTATTTGAAGGCGCCACACGTCTTTTAAAACAAGGGTTACAACTTAATCTTGATGATTGGGCATCCTATCTTACCAAAATTGGGTATAACCGCACTGAAACTGTACGTGAAGTAGGTGAATTTGCCTTACGCGGTGGTATTTTCGATATTTTCCCCTCTGGTCTTGGTCAACCCATTCGTCTTGATCTTTTTGGCAATACCATCGAAAAGCTGAAATATTTTGACGCATTGACTCAAAGAAGTTTAAGTGACGCAGGACCTCAAAAAATCTTCCCGATGGGTGAGATTTTATTGAACGAAACAACAATCCAACGCTTCAGATCAAAATATCGTCAAGAATTTGGCATTCAAGCAACGGAAAAAGACCAGCTTTATCATCACATCAGCCAAGGTCATTTCATTCAAGGCGCCGAACATTGGTTACCCCTTTTTTATGATGAATTATCAACCCTTTTCGATTATTTGCCAAATGCTTCCATCATTCTAGGTCACGATGTTGAAGAATCCATTATCGCACGCTTTGAACAGATCAACGAATTCTATCAAGCCCGTCTTGATTTCCTGAACAAAGGCAATGACAACCTTTATTACCCACTCAATCCCAATGCTTTGTATTTAATGAAGGATGAGTGGCAGGACAAATTGTCGTCGCGGCTGGTTCATATCATCACGAAACATAAAAAAACGGACGATGCAGAAGACGCATTTCAATTCCCACCGATATTCTCCCATATGCGACTTGAGACAGATCAAAATATTTACGATCTTTTCAAAACCTGGCTGAAAAAAGCACAAAGCAATCATAAAGTCATTCTTGCCTGCCACAGCGAGGGTTCTTTAGAACGACTTTCCAAAATTATGAAAGACCATGGCCTTCAAAACATTCAGCAGATTGAAGCTTGGTCAGATATTGCCCCCTACCCTAAAAATCATTTACTCCTTACAAAATTGCCTTTATCACGTGGCTTTTACACGGATAAAGTCATTTTTGTGGCCGAAGAAGATTTGCTGGGCGAGCGTATTATTCGCAATGTCAAACGTCGCAGATCCGATGAATTTATCGCCGAAGTCACTGCCCTTGAAGTTGGCGATCATGTCGTCCATTTAGAACACGGCATTGGTCAATTTGATGGTATCGAAACCATCCGCACCTTAAATATCCCGCATGATTGTTTACGTGTCCTGTATCAAGGCGGCGATAAACTCTATATCCCTGTTGAAAATATTGATGTTTTAACACGTTATGGATCCGAATCTGAATCCACGCATCTGGATAAATTGGGCCAGCTTGCCTGGCAACAGCGTAAATCCAAAATCAAAGAGCGCATCCAAGAAATGGCGCAAGAACTTATTCAGATTGCAGCCTTACGTGCCGCCAAAACCGGTGAAACGCTTCAAGCCCCCATCGGTGCCTATGATGAATTTTGTGCGCGTTTTCCCTATCCTGAAACAGATGACCAATTAAGTGCCATTTCAGATGTCTTGTCCGATCTCACCATTGGCAAACCGATGGATCGCCTTATTTGCGGCGATGTTGGCTTTGGTAAAACAGAAGTGGCGCTTCGTGCCGCCTTCCAAGCCGCCATTTCAGGCGCTCAAGTAGCAGTGGTTGTCCCCACAACCCTTTTGGCATTGCAACATTATAAAAATTTTCAGCGTCGTTTTGAGGGCTTCCCACTACGCATTCAAAAATTGTCGCGGTTTAATACAGCCAAAGAGCAAGCCAATATCAAAAAAGAACTCAGCGAAGGCAAAGTGGATATTGTCATCGGCACCCACGCCATTTTAAGCAAAGATATATCCATTCCCAATTTGGGATTGCTAATTATTGACGAAGAACAACATTTCGGCGTCGCGCAAAAAGAACGCCTCAAGCAAATCAAACCGAATGTGCATATCCTAACTTTGACTGCAACACCCATTCCACGCACCCTTCAAATGGCGTTATCGGGTGTCAGAGATTTAAGCCTGATTGCAACACCCCCCATCGATCGTTTGGCTGTGCGTAGTTTTGTCCTTCCTTTTGATGGTGTTATTATTCGCGAGGCTATTTTGCGTGAAAGACATCGTGGTGGCCAAATTTTCTATATCTGTCCAAGGCTTGCTGATATTCCTAAAGTCACTGAAAAATTGCTGGAACTTGTTCCCGATATTAAATATGCCATCGCGCATGGTAAATTATCTGGTCATGACCTTGAAGAATTGATGCAAGATTTCATGAACAAAAAATACGATCTTTTAATTGCCACCAATATTGTCGAATCAGGTTTGGATATACCGTCAGTTAATACACTGATTGTCCATAAAAGCGACCATTTCGGTCTGTCCCAATTATACCAATTACGGGGTCGTGTGGGACGCGGTAAAACGCGCGCTTATGCCTATTTCACAACACCTTATGGTAAGAAAATTACGAAACCTGCTGAAAAAAGGCTTCATGTCCTTGAAACTTTGGATCATTTAGGTGCAGGCTTTACGCTCGCAAGCCATGATCTGGATATTCGTGGCGCCGGCAATATGTTAGGCGATGAGCAATCAGGACACATCAAAGAAGTCGGTGTTGAGCTTTACCAAAACATGCTGCAAGAAGCCTTATTGGCACTTAAAGAAGACAAACCACTGAATCCTGATTATTCACCTCAAATTCATTTAGGCATTCCGATTTTAATACCAGAGAATTACGTCAAAGATCTCAATGTCCGCATGAGTCTTTACAGGCGTGCCTCCAACCTTAAAAACAAACCAGAAATAGATTCTTTTGCAGCAGAGCTTATCGATCGTTTCGGCCCCCTTCCCCAAGAAGTCGAAAACCTATTTGATGTTCTGGAATGCAAACGTCTTTGTCTTGAAGTCGGCATCGAAAAAGCCGATTGTGGTCCCAAAGGCGCTGTGATTTCTTTTTACAAAAACACGTTTAAAGCACCAGACAAATTAATTAATTATATACAAAAACAAATCGGTACCGTTAAATTACGACCAGACCATAAGCTTATTTTTGTACGTGCTTGGCCAAATGACAAAGTAAAAATGATGGGGCTTAAAAAGATTTTGTTGGATCTTAAGACGTTGATAGGATGAGAGTGAATTATGATATTACAAAGAAAAAACAAATGGTTTCGTCGTTGCAAGCGGCAAAGCCGCGTGGCAATCCAGTCATAAAATCAATATGATAGCCTTTGAAACATTTTTTTTCTGGATTGCTTCTTCGCCCCATTTTATTTGGGGCTCATCGCAACGACGGAAACCTTAGGTTTCCTAAAGAAGACATTATCGTATTCACGTTATTAAAAACTATATCCAATGAAAAGGATTTTGATATGAAAAAAATAACACTTTTAATGCTTCTTGCGTTTTTGAGCACGGCAAGTGTGTATGGTGTAAAATCAGATGATGTATCAGATGATGAATTTGAATTTGCAATCAATACTCTTCATCATTACGCTGCATTGAAAGATATTTCATCCATACAAAATAAACTTGATGCGCTTTATAAACTTAATGAGCTTTCTAATACTATTGAAAAAGTTAAATCTATTTTTGATGGACTTTTTAATACTAATGAAGAGGAAATACCTTTAAAGCTAAAACAAAAAAAACAAGAATTTTCAGCAGAATATTTTGCTATAATCGATCAACTAAATAATTTTGCAACAAATTAAGGGGCCAAATTTCCGTATTATCTTTATAATTGATAATTTAATTATATACAAAAACAAGTCACTACTGATAAATTACGGTCAGACCATAAGCTTTTTTGTGAGAGCTTGGCCAAATGACAAAGTTAAGATGATGAGGATTAAAAAGATTTTGTTGGATCTCAGGGCATTGATAAGATAAACAATCTAACATATGTTAAAAAAAAGGCTGGAATAACCAGCCTTTTTTTACGAACAGAAGTTTTAATAAGAATTAATCATCCCAATCTTGATCATCTTCTTCTTCAAGCACTTCAATTTTTTTTCTTTCTAGGAACTTATCAATTTCAGCGGAAGTATCAGAAGCTTTTGACTTAACATCAACCTTTTTAAGTAATTTCTGTACATCTTGAAGTGAATCATAAATACCACCTTTAACTTTACCAAAACCGTTTTTTAATTTCGATTTAAATTTATCAGCTGCATCTTTAAGCCTACTTGCCTTCTCAAGCGCTTTACGTTCAACTTCACGTTCAGCTTCTAAAGCAAGCTCCATTTCATGCTTTACGAGATCTTTAAATTTCGCCAATGTTCTCTTGACATCATATACAAATCTCCCTCTTTTTGATGCAGGTGGATTTACTTCAAGAATTACTTCTTCTGCTTTCTCAATCAGCATATCTATTGAACGATTATGATCTGGAAACCAACGCATCAATTTAGCAAGTTCTTCTTCACTTGGCGTGCGCTTTAAAACAGATTTGTCAATTTGTTTTTCACTATTTTTTAAATTGGTCTCTAAATAATCATCTTCTTCTTCCAAAAATTTACGTCTAGCATTCAATTCTTTTTCAAGATGAGATAAAGATTTTTGTTCAGATTGATTTATTTTTTCTTCATCAAATTTAACTTGTTCAGCTTTTAATTTAATTTGATCTTCGAATGATAAAATTTGTACTTTAGGCTTTGCATTTTCATCTGCAATACGTTTTGCTTCAGCTGCACGTTGTTCAGCTACAATACGATCTGCTTCAAGTCTTGCATTTTCATCGGCAATACGTTTTGCTTCAGCTACACGTTGTTGTTCTGCGATACGCTCTGCTTCAAGTCTTGCATTTTCATCAGCAATACGTTTTGCTTCAGCTAGAATTCTTACTTTATCTGCAGCTAGATTGCGTCTTTCCTCTTCTTCACGCGCAGTTTGACGCGAATATTCAAAAACAGACGCTAAAACAGCACGATTATAATCTTCTCGTTCTTTTGTCACAAGGGAGTTTTTGATCGCCTGATGAAGCTCATAATCTTCAATTGATGCTCTTTTCGCATTGCGCATATCTTCTTTTTCTTTTGAAACAAGTGATGCTTGAAGCGCAAGCTGAAACTCTTCTTCTTCACTTAATGCAAATGAAGCATTTGGTATAAGAGCCTGAATAATAAGCCCAAAAACAAACGATTTAGATAGAATTGTAGTACATGGTCGTAACTTATACATTTTATAATATCCTCTAAAAATAAACTTCAACAAAAACACTAAAAAAACTACTCTTAAAAACAATATTATTAAAAATAAACTAAATTTTAAAAAATAACTTTATTCCAGTGCCTTAAATATGAGAACGACTGTATCAAACATTCAAACCGTATACAAGAACTTTCTATTGTTTTTTTAATCAATCTTAAATTAAAATATCTCTTCTTTATATTAGTCGATAAGCAAACAGGTCATATCAAAAAAACTGGTCTTAAAAAAATATTGCTGTATATTAAGGTGTTGATGTAGTGAAATGACTCTATCAATAATTAATGAATACTTCCTCTTCAGCATGGATCCCGCAATTAAGTCGCAGGAAAATGGAGAAGCCCCAAAGCAGTTACTAGGTTTTTTCAAGATTTAACAACCTCCACAATCTAAAGAAAGACGAAACTAAATGAAATATTTTTTTACCATAACTATCATCGCTGCCTGCATCGGCGGAGGTATCTATCTCAGCAAAATGCGTAATAACCTCGATACAAATATTGTGCAAGACGTAACTAAAACACCTGAACCAAGTTATATAGTGACAGCCAATGTCCCACTTGGTGGCCCCTTTAATCTGACAAATCATTTGGGAAAACGCATTTCAAATCAAGACTTTAAAGGCAAATTAATGTTGCTTTATTTTGGTTATTCTTATTGTCCCGATTTATGCCCGTCAGAGCTTTCAACCATGACCAAAGCACTTGATTTATTAGGTGATAAAATTAATGACATTCAACCAATTTTTGTAACGATTGACCCTAAACGCGACACTGAAGAATTACTGAAAAACTATGTCAGCCTTTTTCATCCAAAACTCATCGGACTTTATGGCAATGATCAGGAATTAAACGAAGCCTTCGATCATTATAAAATTTATGCTGCCAAAACAGAAGATAGAGGCGGAGATGATTATTTAATGGATCATTCAACTTTTACGTATCTTGTAGGACGTGATGGTAAATTAATTTCGATGTTTCGCTTAGGAACACCAGCGACCGAAATGGCTAAGGAAATTGAAAAACATTTTTAGTTGAAATAAAGAAGGCTGAAAAAAAACAGCCTTTTTAAAAAAAATAACAATAAAACTTAAAAAATATAAGCAGCCAGTAACCCAATCCATTCTTTTATGGCCGTCGTTACAATTTGTAACTTTGTTGTAATGGGATGTTCAAATGGATTAAGACTTTTAACGCGCCTAAATCCAACAGGATATGGAACAACATCCCAATTTGAGCGCTTGAAATAATGAATAGAACGCCGCATATGATATGCTGATGTTATCAATATCCATTTTTCATCTAAGCGCGGCAAAACAAGTTCTTTACTTAAAATCACATTTTCTAAAGTATTGCGTGATTTGTTTTCAAATATCATATTGGATGTATCAATACATAAATTCTCTATATACATTTTTGAATAAAAGGCTTCATTTTTTTCCTGATTATCTACCCCTAAATCCCCTCCTGTAAATACAAATCTAGCCTTTGGATTCTTATGATAAAGTTCTATGAATTTATTCAAACGCTCTGCACCAAATGGCACTATAGGCATATTGTACTGATTTGACAGATTCGTGTGTGTTTCACCACCTAAAACAATAACACCATCAAATTTATCTAATATCTCAGCACTTGGAACAGGATAAGATTCTTCTAATGGCACCATAAGCCAATAATCAACCGGCAGAAAAACAAAAATAATCGCAAAAAACGCAAGAAAATATAATATTTTTTGAGCAAAACGAAAAAATCTTGTCTGCAGCATAAAAACTGCAAGAATGAAGAAAAATAAAAACAAACTTAAGGGCGCCGCGAAAAACCAAAAAGCCTTAGAAATTATAAAATAAGCTGTAGACATGTTATGTATTTTACTCCAAATTTAATATTAAAAGAACAGCTTTTGCCATGTGCATTAATGCGGTCATCCTAAATCATATAATTAAAGTTTGAAAGAAAAATGACATCCCTACACACTTTTCTAATAATTATAAAATTAGAAGAAAATAGTTGGTAAACTTAATTGACTTATTAAGTAAAATTGTCTATTATAAAGTATATTAAATAAAAAACAATTGCAGCACTTGTTGTTAATTCAGTAAAAGGATTCAAATGATGCCCGCTACACCAAAACTCAGAAAATTAACGCGTGATGAATTTACAAAATTAGGCAATAAAAAATTTTGCTACTTAAAAATTGAAGATACAGGCGACGATGAAGAAAGCTTCGTCTTATATAACGCTGATGGTACATGTTTTGCCCATCGTTATAGTAAAGATAGCGCATTAGACTTGCTTGATTCAAATAACATCAATCTTATTAATGTCCATTGAGAATCTATATAATCCAGGATTGAGACCATAAATGTCTTAATCCTGCGATCAATTTCTCTCCAAATACATTTCGTCACTCAAATTAACAATTCCTTCAAACGATTTAATAGAAACCAAATATCATCATGCTTAAAACGCAGAAAAATTTTCTAGACCAAATCCTTTAAAACTGTCATAGTTTAGTAAAAGGGAAACAGAATATGTCAAAATTGATAACACGTTTATGCACTTTTTTAACAGGTAAGAAAATTGGTGAGGATGCCTTTGGCAATCTTTATTATATTTCACGCAAAGAATCATCATTCAAAAACAATACCAGCCTCAAAAAAGAGAAGCGTTGGGTTGTTTTCAAAGATGAAGTGGAAGCTTCAAAAATTCCACCTCTTTGGCATGCTTGGCTTCATTTTACAAGTGATGAAATTCCTGACTCAAAAAAACAAACCCAACTTTATACTTGGCAAAAACCTTATTTGCCTAATTTAACAGGCACCCCCTATGCATATCGCCCAAAAGGACATACACTTGTCGGTGGTAAGCGTGCAAAAGCGACTGGCGATTACGAGCCATGGACACCCGAATAACATTTACAAAATGTTAAAAGGCACGTAAATATTATTGGATAAAAAATGCAAAGAAATACCTTCGAAACGATTTTAGGTGCTGGCGTTCTTGTTTCAGCAATCGGCTTTGGTACCCTTTTATACAAAAGCAACGTATCGACCTCTACTGACACTTATCCACTTTTTGCTAATTTTGACCGTGTAGATGGTATACGAAAAGGCAGTGAAGTTAAAACAGCAGGCATTACTGTAGGTAAAGTTACCGAAAGTGCCCTTGACCCCAAAACATATTTAGCCCGTATCAAAATAGAGCTTGATAAAAGCATTCAACTCCCTTCAGATTCTTCCCTAGAAATCACACAAGAAGGCCTTTTTGGTAAACGCTATTTATCCTTAACATTAGGATCTGATGATCATATCATTGCACCCAATGGTAATATATCATTCACACAAGCTGGCGCTGATCTGATGCAACTTTTAAATAAATTTATGTTCTCTCAAAAACCAGAAGAAGATGATAGACATAGCCAGAACAATCAAAACGCAACAACGCCGAATACTACAACACCAGCGCATGCTAATGATGTGCCCTAATAATATACGTTTGCTTTAGAAAAGAATATGATGCACACACAATTTTCATTTACGCATAAATGCAATAAGCCCAAAATCGGATCAAGCATATGCTTCACCTTTATGACGCTTCTTTTCTTGAACATACCTTGTTTAAATGCCAATATTGTTGAGCTTCCAAACGATAGTCTTCCTTGGCTTCAAGGCAATAAAACGACTTCCACGCAACAAAATACAAATACATCTAGTGGTAATAATGTTCAACAAAATGCTGGACAGGATGATCACAGCAATGACAAAACAGGTAGAACTGACCCCAGAGCCAAATCAGATCTTCCTCCCGATTCACCCGAGGCCATATTAATAGACGAACCAGCCAATAAACATGGCTTTGTCGTTGATCGTCTTCTTGAACATAATTACATACCTCAAGATTATGCAGTTCTTAAAATTCTTGATAAAGTAACCGCAAAGACTTTTACGGTTCAAGCTAAAGTCGATAATCCCTTCAAATTTGGATGGATCGAAGTTACCGTTAAAAGCGCAAAAAAAACACCACCCGAAGAAGAACCAGAAGCTGTTGCATTCATTGAAGTTTTTGCACAGCAACCGATGAAAAAAAGCGAACATGTATTTTCAGGTTTTATTTTTGCTTCTAGCCCTTCTATTTCAGCCATTGAGCACCCCCGTTATGACATTCGTCTTTTCGATTGTTTAACAGACGAAGATCTCAAAAAACAAGCAGAAGCCGAAGCTAAAAAGAAAGAGGACGAAAAAAAAGCTGAAGAAGATAAAAAAAATGGCAAAGTAGAAAAAAAAGACGCAAAATCTAAAGATTCAAAAGACAAAAAGAAAAAAGATAAAAACACACCTAATAAACAAAAAAACAAAACACCCAATTCTGGATCTACATATAGTCCGTCGTTAAATGCTACGCCTTCGCAGACCCAAGCTCCGGGAACACATGATACTGATTAACTGAAGCTAGTGGACAACATTTAATTTCTTATTAAAAATCTATGACTTTCTTTTCGCAACCAAACTAAACCTAGTACGTTTAATATAATTTATGGGTTTGTACTATCGTTAAGACAAAAAAAAACTAACAAATTTATTAATGAAGACGATTTTGAACTGATTACACGTTTTGCTTCTGAACAAGACTATAAAGAAAATAAATGCATTGATTTTGTTAAAATTCACGCAATAAATCCGGAAATAATTGATTTTATAACACCGAAAACGGATTCAGTTTTAGAATAAAAAAACTTGACTAATATAGTTATTAAGATTAATTTAAAAAAATATTTATTTTTGGAATTACATAATGAAAAAACTTCTTATTTATATTATTGCATTAACTATTCATATACCTATCTCTTGGAGTAGTGACTCCGAAGAAGAGTTGCCGATGGATATTTCAGAATACGCGAATTCATTTTTAACATCTTCGCTTGCGGATATTCTTGGTAATGAGCAACCCAACAATAGTGCTAAAATGAATAATGACACATTCGAACTTTTTAGTTATCCATACGAAAAAGAATATCTTCAACCCAAATCCCCACCTTTTGCCAAATTTAGCGACGACATTTCACATCAATTCCATGATAAGTATAATTTTGGATTTGAAGACCCAATTTTAGGCAAAAGAACACCTCCGTCTTCCAATAATACAAATGCCAAAAATACATCTATTGCTTTACCAGGTTTAATTGATAGCTTTCTTTCTAATATTCCCCCAAATGCAGTGTTTGATTTCACAGAAGAAGCATGGGAAGAAAAAGCCAAAGAACTTAATATAAACTGGGCTTCTAGTATGTATGTGTTCATTCGAGCTCTCAACATACTTAAGAAAAATCAAAATTCGGATCCACTATTAACGCTCCAAATTCAAAAACTAGCAAACGCTGCTCTAAGAATTCACGACAATGCAAAAGCCCCTAAAAAAAACTTCTTCACAGAAGTACAAAAATTAGCAGCAAATATAGATCCCGCTAGGCTCTCTGATTTTAGCAACGAAGATTGGGAAAAAAAAGTCAGAGAACTCAAAGAGAGCTGTCCTTACAAGGAGAAAAAAAGTTTCCTTGAACTTTATAATGCGCTCCATGAATTTAGCGAAAATAAAAAGTGTGACCAAGCCCTATTTCCCCATCTTCAAAACCTAGCAAAGGCTGCACGAAGAATTCACGAAAATAGAAAAACCCCTAAAAAAAACCTCTCTACAGAAGTACAAAAATTAGTAGCAAATATAGATCCCGCTAGGCTCTCTGATTTTAGCGACGAAGACTGGGAAGAAAAAGCCGAAGAACTTAAAAAGAACTACCCTTCGATGAAAGAAATTAGTTTTTATGGACTCTATACAGCTCTCTATAAACTTAGCAAAAATCAAAATTTTGACCAAGCCCTATTTCCCCATCTTCAAAACCTAGCAAAGGCTGCACAAAGAATTTATAAAAGGAAAAACAAATTAAATCCGAGCGAACCTAACCCAGTATCAACAAAAACAAATAAAAACACGGCATTTATTTTAGACAAATATATTGAATATCGTCCAAAAAATAACCCGGCCCCTAAAAAATCAAAATATGCATCATCAGAAAGAGATGGGCCATTAATAGAAAATCTTACTTTCGATCAAAATCAAACAGAAATAAGTTCATTTTTAGAAGACTCTTCAGAATTCTTGAATTCATTTTTAACATCTTCGCTTACGGATATTCTTGGTAATCAGTCACCCAACAATAATGCTAAAATGAACAATGACACATTGGACCTTTTTACTTACCCATACGAAAAAGAATATCTTCAACCCAAATCCCCACCTTTTGCCGGGGTCTTTGACGACATTTCACATCATTTCCATGACAAATATAATTTGGGATTTGAAGACCCAATACTTTCTCACACAAATGAAGAAATAAATTTTTTTGATTTAAATAAAGAGGAAACAAATATTCAAATATCTCTTAAAAATACATGTGCTACATTCAAAGAATGTCTTTTAAGTGGTTTTTCTAATTATCTTACACTTAAAAAAAAGCTTCTATATATTCATAAATTTATGCCTTCTGATTTTAGAGAACTTAAAAACGAGGTGAAATTCCATGAAAAAGGATTTTACCCTCAGGAAGACATTGAATGGCACGATTATTTTTTAAATTTTATTTATAACAAAATCATATTTCCTTGCCAAAACAACAACTTAAACCTAGAAAAATATAACCCAGCAAGGCCCACTCACCGAAACGCCCTTCTTCGTGAACTGCGCAAATCACATCCTTGCGCATTACAGATATGCAATCTATTAGCAGAATGCCCTCCTACTCTTTTTTTAGCAAACGAAGATCAATTGCGACGCTTACACCCTAATTTTTATAAAGATTTCCAAATTATAAATCAAATCAAAACAAATGCGGCCTCAAACCAGCAAATCCGCCAGAATACAAACGACAACAACGTATCGATTTTAGGCAACAGAATGCCTCAGTCTTACGATAATACAAATGCCAAAAATGTATCTGTTATTTTACCAGGTTTAAATAATAACTTTCTTGATAATATTCCACCAAATGCAGCGTCTGATTTCACAGCGGAAACCCCTGCAGATTATAATCAACAAATAGTAAACAAAAATTTGCCGACCTTCAATGTACAAGAGGGTTGTATTGAAATGGATAATCTTCTCGACAATTCCAGCGTCAAAGATTTTCCACCTACTGAAAATGCTCTTATTTATAAGATCAGCGATGAAGCCTCGCTCGGTGAATCCTATGAAAATACTCACAAAAAACCCGCTTCTGTGAATAAGCACAGCAAATTCAAAATTTCACCCACCACTTTATTGCCTTTAGTTGAAAATTTCCTCCGCAATATAGATCCCGCTAAACTCCCTAACCTCAGCGAAGAAGACTGGAAAGAAAAAGCCACAGAACTTAAAGAGAGCTTACATTGCAGTAACGGTTCACTCTTTCTAGTTCTCTATAAAATTAGTAAAACTCAAAAATTTGACAAAGCACTATTACCCTACCTTAAAGCACTTTATAATGCTGCAAGAAGATTTACCTACAATGAAGAAGCCTCGATAAGCAAGCTCTCACCAAAAATCCAAGAATTACTGAAGAAAGTGCAAGAATTAACAGAAGCAGTAGATCCTACTACACTCCTCAACTTCAAGGACAAGGACTGGAAAGAAAAGGCAACAGAACTTAAAAATAAGTGTTCGTTGATGAAGAATAGTAATTTCGCTGTATTTGAGAAAGCTCTCAATAAACTAATGAAAAATCAACATTGTGACCAAGCACTATTACCCTACCTTAAAGCACTTTCAAATGCCGCAAATAGACTTTGCGGCAATAAGAAAATCCCAAAAATACAAGATTTACTGCAAAAAGTGCAAGAATTAATAAAAGCATTAGATCCTGCTACACTCCAAAGCTTCAACAACGAAGACTGGGAAAAAAAAGCCACTGACCTTAAAATGAACTGCGCTTACACTTTCTATGGACTCTATAGAGATCTCAATAGACTTAACAAAAATCAAAATTGGGATCCATTATTAACGCCCCTTTTTCAAAACCTAGCAAAGGCCGCACTAAGAATTCACGACAATGGAAAAGCCCCTAAATACAGCCTCTCCACAGAAGTGCAAAAATTAGTAGAAAATATAGATCCCGCTAGACTTCCTGATTTCAGCGATAAAGACTGGGAAGAAAAAGCCGAAGAACTTAAAAAAAACTATCCTTGTCAGAAAGAAAATACTGCCGAAATACTTTGTAACGCTCTCAATACACTTAAGAAAAATCAAAATGGGGATTCATCATTATTACCCTATTTTCATAACCTAGCAAACGCTGCACTAAGAATTCATAAGAAAAAAAGCAAATTAAATCTGACCGAATCTAACCAAATAGCAACAAAAACAAATAAAAACAACACATCGCTTTCAAATGCTGCAAATAAACTTTACGACAATGAAAAAGCCCAAAAAATAGAAGATTTACTCCAGAAAGTAAAAAAATTAACAGAAGCAGCAGATCCTACTACACTCCACAGCTTCAAGGACAAATACTGGGAAGAAAAAGCCACAGAACTTACAATGAACGGCACTTGGACTTTCTATGGGCTCTATAGAGATCTCAATAAACTTAATAAAAATCAAAATTGGCATCCATTATTAACGCCCCATTTTCAAAACCTAGCAAAGGCCGCACTAAGAATTCACGATAATGAAATAAACCCTAATGGAAAAGCCCCTCAATACAACTTCTCCACAGAAGTGCAAAAATTAGCAGCAAATATAGATCCCGCTAGACTCCCTGATTTCAGCGATAAAGACTGGGAAGAAAAAGTCGAAGAACTTAAAAAGAACTACCCTTCGCAGAAAGAAAATAATTTCAATGGACTTTATCGCGCTCTCCATGAACTTATAAAAAATCAAAATTATGATCCATCATTGTTACCCCATCTTCATAATCTAGCAAATGCTGCACGAAGAATTCATGAAAGGAAAAACAAATTAAATACGACCGAATCTAACCCAGTATCAACGATAATAAATGATAAAAACACATTGATTTTGGGTAAAAGAATTGAATATCATCCAAAAAATAACCCGGCCCCGAAGAAATTAAAAGATGCCTCATTAGAAAAAGATACGCCATTAGCAGAAAATCTTACCTTCAATCAAAATCAAACAGAAATAAGTTTATTTTTAGAAGCCTTTGCAGATTATAATCAACAGACGGTCAATTTAGAAAGCACAGCCCCCCTTAACCATAGTCCTACCGAGATCAAGAACACCAATGAACAAGATATTCTAGACAAAATAAAAAATTACGTAAGACCAGCATCTTTTGAAGCAGATTCAGCCTTACATCAACTTATCGAAAAAAAGGATTTTTTTGACATAATACAAAAACAAATTTTTGCCCTTTTCGATTACCCCCCTATTTTTACTATGCTAACGGATGTATTAATGAATGATTCTTTTTCCAACGAAACAAAAAGAAGTGCCTTTAATATCATTTCTGACTTTGTACTATTGTTAAGGCAAAACAAAAAAGCAACAAATTTTATCGATGAAGAAGCTTTCGCCTTAATTGCAGACATCGCTTCTGAACAAGATTGGAAAGAAGATCAATGGATTGATTTTGCGGAAATTTACGCAACAAATCCAGAAGTAGTTGATTTTATAGAACCTAAAACTGATTTAGTTTTACAAAAATAAAAAACAAATTCATAAATCTCAAATTGATTTACTTCGACAAATCGTACACATTTTTCTTAAATGCATCTCCGCGTACTTCAAAACTTGAATATTGATCCCAAGACGCGCAAGCTGGCGACAGCAATATAGTTGCATTTGGTAATTGATCTCGTTTTGCTTGTTCGTAAGCAGCTAAAACAGCTTTTTCTAGAATCTCGCAATGTGTATAAGGCACCCTTCCCTTCAATTCTTCAGCAAATTCAGGTGCTGCCTTACCAATCAAAAAGGCATGCTTAATTTTAGAAAAATATGGAATGGTTGCTGTTAAACCATCTTGTTTAGGAAGCCCGCCTAAAATCCAATAAATATTATCAAAGCAGACGAGAGCCTTGGCAGCAGCCTCACCATTGGTTGCTTTACTATCATTTATAAACTGAATATTATTCGTCGATGCAACATATTCTTGGCGATGAACAAGCCCCGGGAAAGTTCTTAATCCATCAATAATTTGTGCATCAGAAATACCAAGAACATGGCACGCAATATAAGCTGCAGCAGCATTTTGCCAATTATGCTGACCCTTTAAACGTGGTAAATCTTTCAGATCAAGAATTGTTCTTATTTGCTTTGACGTACCATCAAATAAAACGCCATTTTGAGTATAATAGGCCCCGGGAATTACGCGCTCAATAGCGATTTTAATGATTTTTTGTTTATTTTTTTCTTCCAATTCACGAGCGATTACATTGCAAGAAGGTGAATCTATACCAATGACAGCAAAATCATCAGACATTTGATGCTGAAAGATTTTTTTCTTCGTTTGAACATAATTTTCAAAATTACCATGACGATCTAAATGGTCAGGTGTGATATTAAGTAAAATAGCAACTTTGAACTTTAATTGTGGATTAATATCTAACTGATATGAAGAAACCTCCAACACACCAATACCATTTTCAGATATTGAGTCTAACTCTAAAACGGGTGTGCCAATATTTCCACCAACCGTCACTTCACGTTGGGCTTGTTTCAAAATATGACCAAGAAGTGAAGTTGTTGTTGATTTACCATTCGTGCCCGTAATACCTATAAAATTAACATGCTGGTGTGCCTTATAGAAAAGATCTAAATCTCCCGTCAAAGGAATATTTAATTCTTTCGCAAGCGCAATTACTGCATGTGGTTTGGGATACGTTAACGAAACACCTGGTGAAACCACAAGCATATCCAATGTACTTAACACAATAGCATCAAAGGGTTTTATAATAACACCTTGATTTTCAGCATTTTTACGACCTTCTTGACCATCATCCCATGCAATGACGTGCGCACCATTTTTTTGCAAGGCAAGCGCCGTTGCAAGCCCTGATTTACCAAGGCCCAAGACGCCAAATTTTTTACCGCTGAAAAGTGATAGATTAAGCATGATTACCTTAACTTTAAAGTTGAAAGACCTATAAGCGCTAATATTGTTGCAATAATCCAAAAGCGAATAACAACAGTAGGTTCAGCCCATCCTTTTTTTTCAAAATGGTGATGGAGCGGCGCCATACGAAAAACACGTTTACCTGTTGTTTTAAAGGATATAACTTGTACGATCACTGATACCGTTTCAACAAGAAAAAGACCACCAATAATCATCAATACAATTTCATGCTTCGTAATGACGCTGATTGTACCCAAAGCACCACCTGCCGCAAGAGATCCCGTATCACCCATAAACACCATTGCAGGCGGCGCATTGAACCATAAAAACCCAAGGCCAGCCCCTATCATAGCGCCACAAAATACAGTGATTTCACCACACCCACTTACATAATGAAGTTGTAAATAATTGGCAAAAACGGCATTACCCACAAGATACGAAATAAGCGCAAAACAAGTGCATGCAATCATAATAGGAACAATCGCAAGACCATCCAAACCATCTGTTAAATTAACAGAATTAGATGTTCCAACGATAACAAAACAGGCAAAAGGAACAAAAAAATAACCCAAATCAATAAGCATTGATTTAAAAAACGGAATGGTGAGCATCGTTCCAAGGTTTTCTGTTGAATTTATAAGTATGAAATAACCTGCAATCGCTGCAATTATAAATTCAATAAATAACTTAATTTTTCCTGAAAATCCCTTTGAGTTTTTTTTTGTAAGCTTTAGATAATCATCTATAAATCCAATAAATCCAAAAGAAAGGGTCACAAGCATCACAATCCAAATATAAGGATTGGTAAGGTCAGACCACAAAAAAGTACTTATCAATAAAGCTGTCAAAATTAGAAGACCGCCCATTGTAGGCGTCCCTTTTTTTGTTAGAAGATGCGTTTCAGGACCATCATCCCGAATAGGTTGACCCTCTTTTTGTTTAGTTTTAAGCCAATTAATTATTTTTGGTCCCAAAATAAAACTTAAAATTAATGCGGTAAGAATGGCACCACCAGTTCTAAACGTCAAATAACGAAAAAGGTTCAAAGGCCCAAAAGAATCAGCAAGCGGGGTAAGCAGGTTATAAAGCATAAATAGACAAGGCCTCTTCGTATAAAATCTAGATTATTATCAGGTATGATAATACGTTGAACTATAGATTATGAAAAGGGTAAATGCCGCATTAATCTAAAAAATATAATTGCTTTTGAGGGGTGACACTAAAAATATAACACCCCATATCATTAATCATTTTTTAACCCTAAAAGATTTATGCTGAAATTATAGAATCACTTAAGGAGACTAAAAATGCTCCATATTCGTATCAAGCCGGGTGTAAGATTGTCGGAACAACCTGAAATTGGACATAATAGGTGGCACTCGGATATCCCTTTTTTAGCCTCCCTCATGCCAGGCGATGAAGCTATTATTGAAAGTTTAGATTTTTTAGATGCACAGATTAAAAATGATGATGATGTGAGCGATATTCGAAACATTGATTTAACATTAGCCCATCCTTTAACAGGTCCTTTCGAAATAATAGGGGCAGCACCTGGTGATTTACTTGTCGTTGATATTATAGATATAAATCCTATTACACCTATTGGTTTTTCAGGCAATTTTTCAAAAGACAATGGTGGCGGATTCTTAGTCGATTATTTTCCAGATCCACATAAGGCAATTTGGGATTTAAAAGGTCTTTTTGCAACTTCTCGGCATATTCCAGGCATAAAACTTACAGGATTAGTACACCCTGGATTAATCGGCTGCTTGCCATCATATGAATTACTGACGGAATGGAACAAGCGTGAAGCTCCACTTGTGGCACAAGGTCTTGCAAAACCACCCTGCCCTGCAACTGCAGTATTGCGTGGGCTAAAAGGAAATAAATTTGATCAAATGGCCAAAGAAGCCTGTCGAACAATTCCAGCACGTGAACATGGCGGCAATATGGACATTAAAGATATTTCGCGCGGTAGTCGTATCTTTTTCCCTGTCTATCAAAAGGGCGCGGGACTATCCATGGGCGATCTACATTTTAGTCAAGGCGATGGCGAAATCGCATTTTGTGGTGCCATTGAAATGGATGGTGCAATGCATATTGGCGTTGATCTTATAAAAGATGGCATGGCCAAATATTCAATAAATGCACCTGTTTTTATTCCCAGCAAAATTAAGCCGCATTACGAAAACTATATTAGCTTTCAAGGAATATCTGTTGAAAATGGTGTTAATTATTATATGGATGCAACAGTCGCTTATAGGCAAGCTTGCTTAAAAGCTATTGATTATTTAGAACATTTTGGCTATACGCGTGCGCAAGCCTATCTTATTTTAACAGCAGCACCCATTGAAGGACGTATAGGTGGCATTGTTGATATCCCCAATTGTGTTTGCTCACTTTCAATACCGACAGGGATTTTTGATCAAGACATTCTTCCGAAATAGTTATAGTGTTTTCATTATCAGAGGAAAGAAAAATGCCATTTTACGATTATCAATGCACCCAATGCGGGATCATAAAAGAGGAATTACGCTCAATAAGTGCACGCGATGATTTGAAAGATTGTTCAAAATGCCAAAAAAAAATAATGATTCCAATTATTTCTGGGCATTTATTAATTCAATCAAAAGAAGCCTATATGCCTAGATCAACTATTGAAAAATTAACTGGCTCTAATGCGAAGGGACCTGGTCTGTCTCAAAAAAATAAAATTCCTTTTTTATCAAGCTGCAAGCATCGTCATTAAACCTTTTTAGAAGCACGAGACATTTTCTCTTTTTGATGAATATTGAATTTATTATTTACAATTTCTTTACTAAAACTTCTTTTCCCTCATCATCAATTTCTTTTACTTTATGCCCCCTTGCAATAAGGGCTGTCACAACAGCAACACCTTGCGATGATACCATAACGACAAAAGGTGTTAATATAGGTGATGTAGCAGTGATGAAAATAATCCCAGCGCTTGATGGTAACCCTAAGGGGTCCAAAACAAAAGCAATCAAAGGCGCTGTTGCAAAAACGGGACCAATAGCCGCCATTGATACAAATGACATCCCAACAACAATGGCAATAATATCTAACACGCCCAAAGAAATGTCATACATTTGTGCAACCGTAATTGCCGTAAGTGTAAAAAGAAGTGCAATACCTTGTCGATTGATTGTAAGCCCAAGCGGTACAAACAAATGCGTTAATTGTGGGTTAATTTTAAAATATTTTTCAAGATCTTCAATTAATTGAGGAATGGCTGCTACAAAGCTCTGCGTACCGATAGAAATTAACAGCGTTTCCTGAATACCTTCAATGACTTCAAATAAAGATTTTTTAGTCGCATAGGCCATTAAAAAAGTATAAGCAGTAAATAAAACTAGCATCCCCAAACAATAAAAAGCAACGAACTTTAAAAGCGAAACCACCACGTCAAAACCGGTGATAGAAACTTGACTAGCAACAATACATGCAATACCAAAAGGCAATGCATGTAAAATCCATTTAATGATCATAAAAACAGTATCAAAAGTGACACTGAAAAAAGTATACACAATAGATGATGCGGGATGTTTTACAAGACCTAAAGAAACGCCTAAAAGGATAGAAAAAAAGACAACTTCCAATATACGTCCTTGCGAAAGAGAATAAAAAATATTCGTAGGAATTAAAGAATTAACAAGCCCCCACCCCTTTTTAATAGTTTTATCATCAACAGGTTTATCGCCCGAATCCAAAAATAGTTTTCCCAAAATGGTTTTTGATTCTTCGTCAATATGTCCTGTGCTACCTAACACACCAACCAATATACCTATTATAGATGCAAAAACCATAAAAGCCGTAAAATATAAAGTTAGCTTTAATGCTAATGCCCCACCATCACTCGAACGCACTAGATTGCAAAATGAATTAACAACGGCGCTCATAATTAAAGGCAGCACACACATTTGTAACAAAGCTATATAAATATCACCAAAAGGTGCAATTGTATCCGATAATTCTTTTGACGTAAAACCTATTACGGCACCTAGCAAAAGACCGAAAATACCAGCCCAAGGACTTAAAAGTACCGATGAAACAACATTTACAAAACCAGATCTCATGACCCTACCTTCATTTCTGTTTTTTCAGATTTTTCATTTTGTTCTGGTGTAAGATTTGTTTTTTCAATATTTCCGTTTAAATCTTTTATATTAGAAGTCACGTATTTATCATAAAGATTATCAAAAGCAACTTTTTCACGTCTAAACGTTAAATAAAGATTCAACCATTCTTTTAAATTATAAGCATCCGGTGGTATTGCAATCGATATATGATCTTCAGAATTTTCAAGATAAATAGGTTTATAATAAATTGCTTGGCCTGGATGTTTTTTAAAAAAAACTTTTATAAGATATTCTTCATTATAAACAGCATCTATTTTGCGATCCACTAAACTTTTATAAATATCAAGGCGACTAGGCGCTTCAATAAGCTTAACCTCAGGAAAAACATTGCGTGTAAATTCTCGGAAAGCGCCACCTCTTTCAGCAGCAAATGTAGCATCTTTACGATTAAGCGCCATTAGTAAATTTTTTTCAGTAATATTATTTTGTGCGGCATAACTCCGACTCACTAATATGCCCGTTCTCAACTTAATGTAAGGTTCTGTATATAGGACTTTTAATTGCCTAGTAAGCGTTTTACTGACATATGAAATCGCCATATCAGCTTTATATTCAGAAACCTTTTTAACAACATCGTCAAAACTATCAGAAGCGCGATTAAATTCAACTTCAGGAATATTCAATGTTTTTGCAATATTATATGCTAAATCAACGTCAAATCCTATTAATGTTCCTGATTCATCTGAAAAAAATGGCGCATAATTATTTTTATGCATCGCAACGACCAATCGACCACGATCAATAACACGCTGAATATCTATAGGCGGACCTTTTTCACCAAAACGATGAGAATATAATTCTTGTGCGTAAAGCCCTTGATTGAAAGAACAACCTATATAAAGTAGCATAAAATAATAGATTTTTTTCATTATTGCCTCCCATACTTAACTTGACTGGTTTTGAGAATTGCGTCAAGGTTGTGAAAGGATTTCAGACTTTATTTTAACTGGAGCGTTCAATGACAAGCACACAATTTTCACCCAAATTATCCGAAAACAAAGCACAAGCAACCAATTTTATTGGAACTGAATGTTTTGAATTTGTTGAATTTTCAACCGACAAACCTCAAGAACTTTACAAATTATTTGAAAATTTAGGCTTTCGAAATTGTGGGAAACATCGCACCCAAAATGTAACGCTTTTCAAACAAGGCAAAATCCATTTTTTTGTTAATGCTGAACGCAATGATTTCGCTGAAGATTTCAGAAATGATCATGGTTCTTCAGCATGCTCCATGGGCTTTAAAGTTAAAGATGCACAAAACGCATATAAAGTATTAAAAGAAAAAGGTGCTGAACCTATTGATTTTTCATCAAGAAAACGCTTTTTTCCAAGTTCCATTCCTGCTATCAAAGGCATAGGCGGTGCGCACCTTTATCTTATTGATCAAAATGGCATGAATGATCTTTATAATGAAAACTTTCCTGGCAGTAAAGGCATTGAACATATTGGCTTAGGTCTTGAATCTATTGATCATTTAACGCACAATGTGTATCAAGGTAATGTCGACCAATGGGCTGATTATTATGAAAAATTGTTTAATTTTCATGAAATTCGCTATTTCGACATTAAAGGCGCGCATACAGGACTCATTTCACGCGCTATGTCAGCACCTTGTGGCCAAATTAAAATTCCCCTCAATGAATCAACAGACGATAAATCACAAATCGCCGAATATCTTGAAATTTATAAGGGCGAAGGTATTCAACATATTGCTTTAACAACCCCTAATATTTACGAAACCGTTGAAAAAATGCGTGAAAATGGCATTCCCTTTATGAGTGTTCCAAGATCATATTATGATATGTTGCAAACAAGACTTCCAGCGCATGGCGAAGATGTTGAGCGTATGGCGCGTAGCCACCTGCTTATTGATGGTGACACCCCAACAAAATCTTATTTACTTCAAATTTTCACCAAAACAGTCATTGGACCAATCTTCTTTGAAATTATTCAACGTAAAGGCCATCAAGGCTTTGGTGAAGGCAATTTTCAAGCTTTATTTGATGCGTTAGAGCGTGATCAAATTGAACGTGGGGTTCTTAAAATATGAAAACTTGGATTAACATCCCCAAATCAGAAGGCATTATAACGCGCCAAGCGCATGCTGATTTTCCAAATGAAAGCTATGAACGAGAGCTTGGGAAAGAAGGCTTTTTTGGTCCTGCAACGCATATGTATCACCAAAAAAACCCTATGAGTTGGATTAAATGGGAGGGCCCTTTGCGCCCTCGTTCCTTTGATTTAAATAAACTGAGCAATTTGACACAATCGCCCTTCGACGCCCCCGAAATTCTAACAAATAATTTTATGCGTCTTCAATTTTGGCAACTTGACCAATCAATGGATTTTTTAGTCCGTAATGGTGATGGTGACGATCTTCTTTTTATCCATGAAGGTCAAGGTGATCTTTTTTGCGATTATGGACATTTAACCTTTCGTGATGGTGATTATATCCTGCTTCCGCGTGGCACAATGTGGCGCATTGAATGTGATTCAACTGTTAAAGCACTTATTATTGAAACGACCAATGATTCCTATCGTTTGCCTGAAAAAGGAATTCTAGGCCCTCAAGCGATTTTCGATCAAGGCATGTTGGATACACCTGTTATTGATGATGCTTTTAAAGAGCAACAACATTCCAAAAGAGAATGGTCCGTCCATATTAAAAGACGCAATCAAATATCAAAAGTCACCTTCCCTCATTCTCCCTTAGATGCAATGGGTTGGAAGGGTAATTTACATCCCGTGCGCATTAATTGGCGTGATATTCGTCCGCTCATGAGTCATCGTTATCATTTGCCACCCTCTGCACACACAACTTTCTTAAGTAGTCGTTTTGTTGTCTGTACTTTTTGCCCCAGACCCATCGAATCAGATCCAGGTGCGCTTAAGGTTCCCTTTTTCCACAACAATGATGATTATGACGAGATCCTTTTTTATCATGCTGGTGAATTTTTCAGCCGAGACAATATTGGACCCGGCATGATGAGTGTTCACCCCTGTGGCTTTACACATGGCCCCCATCCTAAAGCTTTTGCAGCAGGCGCTAAGCATGCACGCAAAGAAACAAACGAGGTTGCCGTCATGATTGATACACGCGATGCTGTTGATTTTGGGTCAAGCTTAAATCCTGTTGAAGATGCTAATTATGTTAATTCTTGGAGACAATCGTGAAATTTGCCTCGTATAAAGACGGACGTGATGGAAAATTTTTACTCGTTTCTAAAGATTTAACACAAGCGTGCTTCGTCCCAGATATTGCTAGTACTTTTCAACAAGCACTCGACAATTGGCCATCCGTAAAATCCAAACTTCAAACACGTTATGATGCACTTAATGCAAACCAAGTCAAAGATGCTTTTGCTTTTAATCCAACAAAAACCGCTTCCCCCTTGCCACGCGCTTATCAATTCGCTGATGGCAGTGCTTATGTCAATCACGTTGAACTTGTTCGCAAAGCGCGGGGCGCTGAAATGCCTGAAAATTTTTGGCATGATCCCCTAATCTATCAAGGGGGATCCGATTCTTTTTTAGGACCAAATGATCCAATTCAGGTTGAAAGTGAAGAATGGGGTATCGATTTTGAATCTGAAGTAGCCATTATTACTGACGACGTCCCCATGGGTATTAATCCTGAAGAGGCCGAACACCACATTATCGCATTGATGCTTGTTAATGACGTTTCTTTACGTAATTTAATTCCCGCAGAACTCGCTAAAAGTTTTGGTTTTTTTCAAAGCAAACCCGCAAGTTCTTTTTCACCCATTGCTGTGACGCCTGATGAATTGGGCAGTGCTTGGGATGGAAAACGCGTGCATTTACCCTTAAAAACCTATCTAAACAATACGTTATTTGGTGAACCTAATGCTGGCATTGACATGGTTTTCAGCTTTCCACAATTAATTGCGCATGCTGCCAAATCCCGTTATTTGAGCACAGGCACGATTATTGGATCAGGCACCGTATCAAACGTTGACAGGTCAAAAGGATCATCCTGCATTGCTGAAAAACGCATGCTTGAAATTATTGAAGACGGTAAACCAACAACACCTTTCATGAAATTTGGCGATCAAGTGCGCATTGAAATGCATGATGTCCAAGGCAAATCGATTTTTGGTGCAATTGATCAATTTGTTGTTCAGTATGAAAAAGATGCAAATGCCCTACCTATGGATAAATTAGTCGTAAGACCTGCCAGAAGTCTATAAACCTGCAATCTACGGAATAAAAAATGAAATTGCTTCGATTTCACCTCTCCCCTTGTGGGCTAATCTGTAGACACATCTTTTGCAATAGTAAATTCTGATAAAAATCACACCACTAACCCCCATTTTCCTACTCCCCGCGGCTTGACCGCGGGGTCCATAAAATCATAAAAATTTAACACAAATCAAAAATCCACCTTCTTTACAATGGATCCAGTAGTCAAGCCGCGGGCATATCATTACCCACAAGTGTTTCAACCTATTGATATTTAATAACTATCGCTTACTCCACCTTCTACGTCCGCGGCTTGTCCGCGAGAACCAGAAAGCAAATAAAGAAGATGTCATTGCCTATTTTATACAATCTTAACTTTAGGAAAGATCGTCTGGATCCCGCGATCAAGTCGCGGGACGTAGGAAAGGGGTAGGGTTTATACTTATGGGTAATGGTATAGCCGCGGGAAGTGAAAGAGTGCGATTTTTATCAGAATTTACTATTGCAAAAGATGTGTCTACAGATTAGCCCACAAGGGAGAGGTGAAACCGAAGCAATTTCATTTTTTGTCCCGTAGATTGATAAAAAATGAAATCTCAATAAAAAAAGGCACCTCCGAAGAGGTGCCGCCAGTCTTAAAACCAAGCCAATAAAGACTAAGTTTCAATGGTTTATTGTTGTACTAGAAATAAAGCATATTTAACGTTTGATCGATTAGATAGTTACGTTCCTTCGTATGGAACCAACGATCTTCGGTTACGTCACCAGCTCTAAACTCTTTGAAGAATGAATTTTGCTCAAGTCCAGCAAAAACATGCTTCATATTTGGTTCCATTTGAACGTCGCCTACATAAGCAAGCAAGAAGCGATCAAGATGTCTTCTTGGCTTATCAGCTGCATCGCTTGGATCTTCAGCAGATGAACGGAAGCCAGGCTTACGTGGTGTCATCATCACAACAAGATGTTTATGATAATCGATTTCTTTGTTTTCAGCAAAGAAATATTGAAGAAGTGGAATATCTTTCAATACAGGGAAACCTTCTTTCGTCTTCACTAACTCACGTTCTGAAAGACCTGCAAGGATCAATGTTTGACCGAATTCCATCACGACATTGGCTGAAAGTTCACCCATTGCCATTTGGAAAGTTGCTGCAAATGGACTATTACCTGAGTCAACATTTGAACCACTAGAATCACTCAACGTAAACATACCTTCGCCAAGATTTGCTTCTGGGAAGCTACGTCCAACGGAAATTGCAAATTCAACACGACCATCTTTTAAGAATTTTGGAATAAATTCTAAATGGACACCCACTTTTTCACGATCAAGCGCACCACCACCAAGGGTTCCTGTTAAACCAACAACCAATTGATTACCTGAGAAGAACGATGACATTTTACCATCAAGCGCCACAAGTGTTGGTCTTGCAATAACTTCAGAACTTTTATTGATTGTATTTGCAATTTGCAAAGCATAATTGAAGGCTTGCAAACCAAAGCTTTTCGTAATTGTAAAGTTTTCAGCATGAGCGAGCGTACCAATTGGTCCACCGAAATTAGCTAACGTCTTCGTTTTATTTTCTCTAGAAGACCAATTTATTGGATTGCTATCAGTACCGACTTGAGCAAAAAGTTGTTTGAAAACATTTTTACCTGATTCAGTTGTGCCTGATTCTTCAGTTCTTAAAATGATGACATCAACAAGCGCCATATTGTTTGGCGCAGCTGGTGCTACATGGTGTGTTGGACCATCTTTTAAGGAAGCCAATTGTGTGAAACGATCACCTGTATGGATTCTTTTCCAATCGCCAAGGCGTGATTCAACATAATTTGCAGCACGTTGATCAGCAACAAGTTTATATTGACCGAAATATTTTTGCGCTTCTTCGTCTTTACCCATTGCAGCATGAACTAAAGCTGCTGTTTTGAGTGTTTCTTGATGCGTAGGACGCAATTTGACTGCTTTTAGAGAAGTTTTATAAGCTGTATCAATATCTTGTGCCATATAAGAAACTGCTGCTAAACCGGAAAGCAATTCAGCATCACCTGGTGCCAACAACAAAGCTTCTGCATAACGATCTTGCGCTTCAGCATAACGTTTTGTTTCTGTATAAAGACGCGCCAATTGGATGGATGCTAATTTATTAGCAGGATCATTCGAAATTGCTGCTTTATAAGCTGTTTCAGCCATTGAACCTGAATCTTGCTTACCTGATTTTGATTCTAAATGGGATGTAAGACCTGCCATGAAATGCAGATGAGAATCATTTGGACTTCCATTTAATGCTGTATGGAAAGCAATTGTTGCTTTCTCAAAGTCATTTTTTTGAAGATACCCTATTCCTTCACGTAATTTTCTGTCTTTTTCAGTACTTTCAGACCCAGTAGGAATTGATGCTAAATTTTTTATATCTTTACTAACATCAGGCGTCTTGCTGGGATTGCTGCAAGCTGCGAGCAAAGTAACTAAAGCCAGTGTTGTAACACTACTTTTCCAATACATTTCACTTTCTCCTTAAGTGACTTCCGAAATTCATTCTTGCGTTTCTTTAACCTTATCGGCCGTTCTTAACCTTGTCGGTTGAATGGAATTCCTAGAAAAATTACTAGAATACTCTTTAAAGCTTACAGCTGTTTTAGAGAAATCCACCCACTCTTTTTCTTTAAACTTGCACTATTTCTTTTCTGCCCGCAATACTTCACAAAGCTATTCTTTCATGTTATGTTGCTGAAACAGCACGAATATTATATCGTCATGCTTATTTAGTCAAATATGTTGACAATTACTTGAGGGATCAAAAACAATGGAAAACCTTACATCTGAAATGCTAGCACTTCTTTTTGATACAAAAAGGACACCACGCGCTTGGAAAAATCAATCTTTCGATTTAAGCCTCCTCCAAAAAATCTACGATCATTCCAAATTTGGCCCAACGAGCGCCAATTGCTCACCCTTACGCGTTATTTTTGTGCATTCAAAAGAGGGAAAAGAAAAACTGAAACCCTGTTTAGCCCCAGGCAATGTCGATCAAACAATGAAAGCGCCTGTGACGGCCATTTTTGCCTATGATCTTGATTTTTATACGCATATGGACAAGCTTTACCCGCACACCAATGCACGCGCTTGGTTTGAAGGCAATGATCAACTCATCAAAGACACCGCTTTCAGAAATTCAACACTTCAAGCTGCCTATTTTATGATGAGCGCACGTGGATTTGGTCTTGATTGTGGTCCCATGTCAGGTTTTGAACCCGCCACACTTGATGATGCTTTCTTTAAAGGCACAAACTATAAATCTAATTTTTTGTGCAATTTAGGGTATGGAGAAATTGGTGATCTAAAACCCCGTGATTGGCGTTTTCCATTTGATAAGATATGTACGATTGTTTAGTTTATATAATTTTTTAAATGCTTCTATGCTAACTACCCAGATTATGAGGTAAAGTCTAGAAAAGGCGAAAACCGGCGCGGAGCGTACTTAAGGTACATGAGCACCGGAAGCGCAGGCTTAACGACGAATTTGACCATAAGGCGGGTAGTTATTATTTCATCAATGACATAGGCGCATCTTTATCACTTATCAACGGATAATTTTTCGAATTAAACAATTGGTAATGCCACCATTCTTTTTCATAAAAATCCCAACCTGCAGCACTCATAATACCTAATAAGGTGAAGCGATTTAATTGTGCCTCTTTTGAAATGATCACATCACGATGAAAAGATTGCGGTGTAAAATCATCGAAAGGTGTCCCCATATCAAGCGCCATCCCCTTGTGATTGACTAATGTTAAATCAATAGCAATCCCCCTGCTATGCGATGATCCTTTATTTGGATCCGCTACAAAAACAGGATTAGGACAGGCTTCCCATAATACCCATTGCGCTTCAGTCGGCCTAAAGGCATCCAAGACTTTAATCGTGTATCCAAGATTTTCAGCAAGATTTTGTGCGATTTCTAATTTTTCTGCCGCTTCTTTGTGTAAAAAGGCATGCGCATTGTGGTATACTTTTTTACCTATAAAATTTTGATCCGATGCATAAGCAAGATCAATAACCATTTTGGGCGAATGAATGGATACAAGACTCATCGATAAACCTATACATTACTTAATACTTGATACCTCGACGCCTATATTACGGATCGGTATCTGGAATGCAACCAAAAAAAAACTGTTAAGTCATGCAAGTGGTACAAATCCTTATGATGCAACGACTTCTTTCTTTGCAAGACTCGATGAATGTTTACATCAATCGGATGTCACCTTAGATGATATCAACCTTATCATTGCCATCACAGGCCCTGGGTCATTCACAAGTTTACGCGCAGGATTATCTATTGCCAAAGGTTTGAGTCTCGCTAAAGATATTTCAACAATAGGACTCACTAGCTTTGAAGCCTACTTTTCATCTTTATCAGACTACGAACACAATCAGTTTCTTATCTTACTAGACACCATGAAAGATGATTTTTATGCAGGCCTTCTCAACAAACAAGGTACCTTTATTCAACCTCCTTTTTCAATGCTCGCATGCGATCTTGAAACATTTGTTGAGCCAAACACGTTTATTATTGGCAATGCAGATCATCCCAAAATCACAAAAATTGAAATTGATCTTTCAAAAATAGCTTCTTATGTGTTTGAAAAAACAAGCCAAGGCATTGAGATGAATTCAAATATCGCCCCCTTCTATCTTAAAGATCCAGTGTATATTAAATCATGAGCAACACATTAATTACGACATTAATCCAGATCCAAAAAACATCAGACCTTAAGCCTTGGACCGAACAACAATGGATCGATTATCTTGCATTAACGACAACAAAATTATATCTTGATAATCAAGATGACCCACATGCTTATCTTATCGTCCAAGAAATTTTGCCTGAAATTGAAATTATAGAACTTGTTGTTGATACAACTTTTCAGCAAAAAGGAATTGGATTTGATCTTCTTCATAAACTTTTTGAACATGCTCAAAAAAATAAAATACACAGCATTTTTTTAGAAGTTTCTACACATAATCAAAAGGCTATCAACCTTTATAAAAAATCAAATTTTGTTCAAATCAACACACGGCCAAATTATTATCTTGAAAAAAGCGGCATAAAAGCTGATGCCTACGTTTTAGTTTGGTACAATAAAAACCTTGACAAATCTGCTCAAAATTGAAAACTGTATCTAAACTATTGCGACACAAAAGGAATGATCATGAAAATTAGTTTTTCACCCTTTAAAATGCCTGAAAATGGAACGCTTGTCCTGGGCGTATTAGAAAATAAAAAATTTTTGCCCCTAACCGAGCAAGTGGATAAAGATCTTAATGGTCTGATTACAAAAGCCATTAATTGCAACCGTTTTGAAGGCAATAATGGTGAAACACTTGAACTTATAACACCTACAAATACGACATTATCCCGGATCCTTCTTGTGGGCATGGGCAATCCTAAAGATATGTGTGAAACACAAGTTGAAAATTTAGGTGGTGCAATTTATGCAGCGCTTTCTATGAAAGGCGATGAAGCTGCAACAACGGCCATTGGATCTATTGATTGTCCACATTTCAAAGATGAAGCTTTTGCTACTTGCCTTGCACGTGGCATCCAATATCGCAGTTATCGCTTTGATAAATACAGAACAACAATTAAAGAAAACAAAAAACCATCATTGAAGCAAGTCAACATTTTAACAAAAGAATCAGACGCCGCACAAAATCTTTACACACAATCAAAAGGCATTGTGGAAGCTGTTGCCTTCACCAAAGATTTAGTCGCAGAACCTGCTAATATTTTACATCCTGAAAGCTATGCTGCACGCGTTAAAGAATTAAGCGCCTTAGGTCTTAAAGTAAAAGCTTTAGGCGTCAAAGAAATGACTGCCCTTGGCATGCATGCACTCGTTGGCGTTGGCCTTGGAAGTGCTATCGAAACACAACTTGTTGTTTTAGAATGGAACGGATCGAACAATCCTAAGGATGATCCAATTGCGTTTATCGGGAAAGGCGTCACTTTTGATACAGGCGGCATTTCGCTTAAACCAGGCGCTGGCATGGATGAAATGAAATGGGATATGGCAGGCTCTGCAACTGTTGTTGGCACCATGATTGCCCTTGCTAAACGCAAAGCAAAAGTTAATGCGATCGGCCTTATCGGTCTTGTTGAAAATATGCCATCAAGCAAAGCACAACGTCCTGGCGATGTTGTTAAATCAATGTCAGGTCAAACAATTGAAGTATTAAACACAGATGCTGAAGGCCGTTTGGTTTTATGCGACGTTTTAACTTATTGTCAAACGCAATACAAACCAAAATGTATGATCGATCTTGCAACCTTAACAGGTGCCATGATTATTGCATTAGGACATGAATATGCTGGTATTTTTGCTAATAATGATGAACTTGCCGATCAACTTATTGTGGCTGGTAAAAAGACAGAAGAAAAATTATGGCGCATGCCCATGGAAAAAGCCTATGACAAAGCAATCGACTCCCCAATTGCCGATATGCAAAACATCAGCAATGACCGCGCTGCAGGTTCTATCATTGGCGCACAATTCTTGAACCGTTTTGTCAACAAAGACATTCCTTGGGCGCATCTTGATATTGCAGGCGTTGCTTGGACCAAAAAGGACATGCCTTTATCTGCAAAGGGTGCGACCGCTTTTGGTGTACGACTACTCGATAAATTTGTGTCTGACACTTATGAACAATAAAACTATCCATCCTATGGGCAAATTCGCCGTCAGGCCTGCGCTTCCGGTGCTCATGTACCTTAAGTACATTCCACGCCGGTTCTCGACCTTTCTAGACTTTGCCTCATAATCTGGATAGTTAAAGGATAAACACTATATGAAAGAAAATGTACTCAAATTATTTCAAAATTGGGTCAAAAAGATGAGTGGTGAGACAAACGGAGTGTATCTCTTCATACATGAGTATTGTAAATCCCGAAATCTGACGCCCTCCACAGTTTGAAAGAGTTGAGTATGGCTGAAGTAGCATTTTATCATTGTCTGACAACTTCCGTTGATGAAGCTTTAGTCACCATACTTGATAAAATTTTAAGTTTACAAGAAAGGGCCGTTGTGATGACGCCCTTTCGCGAAAGAATAGAGCATCTTGATCAATTCTTATGGCGCTTTAAACCCAATAGTTTTTTGCCACATGGAACTGAAAAAGATGGCTTTTCGGAACACCAACCCGTATTTCTAACGAATATAGAATACGTACCCAATAAAGCACGTTTTTTAGTGCTGGTGGATGGTGCAGAATCCAAAGACTCCAATCATTACACACGTGTGATTGAGGTTTTTAATGGAGGGAATGAAGAAGAAGTAGCACGCGCTCGTCAAAAATGGCGTGACTACAAAAAAAACGACTTGAACTTGATTTACTTTCGACAAACCGAGGATAAAAGCTGGATTAAGCAATCCTCTTAATTTTTTTAGGAGCCTAACATGACTATCGAACGCACACTTTCAATTATTAAACCAGACGCAACACGTCGTAACCTTATCGGTAAAATCGTTGCACGTTTTGAAGAAAAAAATCTTCGCGTTATTGCACAAAAAAAAATGCAATTAACCTTACAACAAGTGCAAGAATTTTATTATGTCCACCGTGAACGGGCATTTTACAACGATTTGTGCCAATTTATGATTTCTGGCACTGTTGTTGCAATGGTTTTAGAAGGCGAAAATGCTGTTCTTAAAAACCGCGATATTATGGGTGCTACAAATCCAGCGAATGCTGACGCAGGCACAATTCGTGCTGATTTCGCAGAATCCATTGAAGCCAATTCAGTGCATGGTTCTGATTCATTAGAAAATGCAGCACAAGAAATTGCTTATTTTTTCTCTGGCCTTGAAATAGTCGGTTAAAAATAGTCGCAACAAACCTTGTACTTTGATATACTGACCCCGACGCTTTTTTGAAATTGTTCAGAAAACATCGGGGTTTTATAATGGATAGTTATATTATGCGTTTTAACATTGTTTTTTTACTTAATATTATTTTGTTTCCATTAACACTTTTGGCTCAAAATCAAGAATCTCTCTTTATGGTGCCAGAGGTCGAAATTTCTATTCCTACCAATGCCTTACAAAAAAATCGTTTTGCACAAGCCGTTAAAAAAGGTCAATCTGTGGCTTTCCAAAAATTATGCCACAAACTAGCAGATTCTAAACCAATACCTGCAATCAGTGAACAAGAAATTGGTACTTTTATTTCAAAAGTAGATGTTGAAAAAGAACAAACAACAAAAACATTATACAAAGCAAGTTTAAATTATTACTTTTCACCTGAAATTGTGAAAAACTTTCTCTCAAAAGCATCGATCACCATTCAAGAAAACACGCACCAAAAAATTCTTATGCTTCCTGTTTTAAAAACTACGAATGGTGATGTTAAATTATGGGAAGAAACCAATGCCTGGCGTCAAATTTGGGCTAATTATCCACATAAAGATAAAATGAAATTTCCTTTTATTGTGCCTTATGGTGATTTCGAAGATATAAATATTGTTTCTGCCCAAGATGCCATTGAAGGTCATAAAGATAATCTTCAAAAACTGGCGCAAAAATATAATTGCGATGAATGCGTCGTCACCTTAGCTTCTTTAGATGATTCCGATAAAGACAAACCAACATTATCTCTTTCAACTCATTATTATGGCACACATGCATTCAAAAATCTTAATATCCTGATTAATGATCAACCGCGTACAATGCTCTATCAAACGGGTCTCAAACAAATGCTTCAAAAAATTGACGATGATTGGAAACCCGTTGCACCCCCTGCCCCTATAGAGGAAAAAGAAATAGAAATTCGCATAGCTCTTTATGGACCTGCAGATTATGATTTGATTGAAAAAGAGCTAAAAAAAATACCCTTCATTAAAAAAATTGTTCTTTTATCGATGAGCACAGAAGAAGCCTATCTTAAACTCCACTTTCAAGAGCATGACGAAAAGCTTAAAGAAGAGCTCACGCATTTAAATCTTGTATTAGACTCAAAAGACGGTAAATTCGAATTAGGGTGGAAGAAAAATTTTGCACCTTCGACACATCCTGAATTTAGTTAAGAGGTTATAATGCAAGTCCAGAAGAGCAATTATTTTTGGTTTATGCTACTGATTGCATTCCTATTTTTTGTCTATATTTTTCAACATGTTTTATTGCCTTTTGTCGTCGGTATTGGACTCGCTTATTTACTTGATCCTTTTACAACAAAAATGAGTAAATGGGGCCTTCCAAGATGGGCAGGTACAACGATTGCACTTTTGCTTTTCACCATTTTTATTATTTTCTTGGTTTTATTATTATTTCCACTCGTTCAGGCGCAATTCATTGAATTTGTCACATGGTTTCCAACGTTTTTAATGCGGGTAAAACAATATATAGAACCTTACATTGCAAAAATTGAAAATTATTTAGCCCTTCAAAACATTATGCCGCTCAAAACAATGGCGAACGACCATATTGGTGAAGCAATTTCCTGGATTGGCAAATTTTTAGGTGATATTGTCTCAAGCGGTGCGGCCCTTGCCAATTTATTTGCTTTATTCTTTGTTACACCTGTTGTTGCTTTTTATCTATTACGGGACTGGCCGCTTATTGTTCAAAAAATTCGCGGTTGGTTCCCAAGACATCACGAAAAAACATTACATGATCTTTTTAAAGATATGGATTCGACACTTGCCGGTTTCATTCGCGGTCAATTAATCGTTTGTCTTATTTTAGCGCTTTATTATGGTTTAGGTTTAACCATTGTTGGTCTTAATTTTGGACTTGTCATTGGCATTTTAAGCGGTGTTCTCTCTTTTATACCTTATGTCGGATCAATCTTTGGATTTGTTTTCAGTATGGGACTTGCTCTTGTTCAATTTGAAGAATGGAGCTCTATAGCGCTTGTTGGCGTTGTTTTCTTTTCAGGTCAAGTCATTGAAGGTCATTTCCTAAGTCCTGTTCTTGTTGGCAACCGCGTTGGTTTGCACCCTGTTTGGATTATTTTTGCATTACTTGCAGCCGCTAGTATTTTTGGCTTTGTAGGCGCATTACTCGCTATTCCTTTTGCAGCTCTTGCGGGTGTTTTAATTCGATTCTTAATTTCAAAATATTTAAAAAGCGATTATTACGGAAACAAAACACAGAAAAAAAAGATTGAAAGCCCTATTGCATAGACATGAATGATTTTAAACAAAGCGTTTTTACATTTCATCAACATCCACTTTATGATGAAAATGATTTTGTTGTAACAACATGCAACCAAAATGCACATGATTTTTTACTAAACGCGCAAATTCCTTATGCACCCTTTTATCTTTTGCAAGGCGCACAAGGCTCAGGTAAGTCGCATTTAGCGCGTCTTTGGCAAAATAAAAATAACGCATTACTTATTGATTTTAAAACGAAACAATCGCCTTACGACATATTATCACCATCGTCGTTTTTTATGGCCGATCCAATTATTTTTACGACTGATCCTGCGTTAGAAGAAAAAATTTTTCATTTTTACAATGTCGCCAAAGAATTAAATGCAAGCATCCTTCTTGTGTTAGAAACTCCTTTATCCGCTACAACATTGCAACTGAAAGATTTAGAATCACGCCTCAAAGCATCACCTCTTTTAAGCATTTTACCCCCTGATGACGAAATGCTTAAGTTTTTAATCGTCAAACAATTATCTGACAGACAAATTTCATTGGATGCTACTTTACTTGATTTTTTGATGAAACGTATTGAACGTAGTTTTAAAATTATTCCGGATTTAGTTGCACGCATTGACGCGTTAAGTTTAGAATGCCAACGTAAGATTACAATACCGCTTTTAAAAGAGGTTATGGAAAATTTGTAATTTTCTAGTTTATAGACAATAGGTAGGTTTTACATGCGGGCTTTTGTTTTCCCCGGCCAAGGCAAATCAGTTACTGTTGGAATGGGTCTTGATTTAGCGCTCAATTTTCTTGAAGCCAAAGAAGTTTTTCAAGAAGTTGATAATACGCTCAATCAACATCTTTTCAAATTAATGTCTGAAGGCCCCATTGAAGAATTAACGCTTACGGAAAATGCACAACCTGCTTTAATGGCATTAGGTGTTGCACTTGCGCGCGTCCTTGAAAAACAAAGCGGCAAACCCCTCACTTATTTCGGCCAATTTGGCGCAGGCCATTCTTTAGGCGAATATTCAAGTCTTACCGTTTTTGACATGTTTACACTCCAAGACGCAGCGCGCATCCTCAAAAAACGGGGGATCGCCATGCAACAAGCAGTTAAACCTGGCGTGGGCGCTATGGCCGCCCTTTTAGGCGTTGCACTCGATATAGAAACAATCCAAAAATTATGTGCAAAAGCACAAAAATATGGCGTTTGTGAAATTTCAAATGATAATGCGCCAAACCAAATTGTGATTAGTGGCAACGAAGAAGCCATTGATGCTGCCATTACCTTCGCACCTGAATATGGCATTAGACGTGCAATCATGTTACCAGTCAGTGCACCTTTCCATTGTTCACTTATGGCACCTGCCGCTAAAGAGATGGAAAAAGTTCTTGAAACGATAGAATGCAAAAAACCTCTTTTACCACTCATTTCAAATGTAACAGCTGACAAAGTCAGCAATCCTACTGAAATCTGTGATCTTCTTGTGAAACAAGTAACACAAACAGTCAGATGGCGCGAATGCGTGCAAAAACTTGCAAGTCTCGGCGTCACCGAAACAATTGAAATGGGTTCTGGCAACGTATTATCAGGACTCATTAAAACAATTCATCCTGATATGCGTCTTTGGTCGCTTGAAGCACCCAAAGATATCGAATTTTTTATAGAAAATTATAAGAAGGAAAATGTATGATGTGTACACTTACCGGCCTTAAAGCAGTTGTCACTGGCGCCACACGTGGTATTGGTAAAGCCATCGCCGAAAAATTATCAGCCCAAGGCGTTGAACTCGTTATTGCAGCGCGCAATAAAGAAGCACTCGATACTTTAGTGCTTCAATTACCGACAAAAGCGCATGCCATTGTTTGCGATTTAAGCAATCCGCAAGATATTGACCATTTAGCACAAGAAGCTGAAAAATTATTAGGTCAAGTTGATATTCTTGTTAATAATGCAGGCATTACGGCTGATAATTTACTCATGCGCATGAAAGATGACGAATGGGATCGTGTAATTAATACCAATCTAACCTCTGTTTTTAAATTAACACGTGCCCTTTTACGCGGCATGATGCGCAAAAAATGGGGTCGTATTATTAATATTTCTTCCATTGTTGGCGTCACAGGCAATGCAGGACAAGCCAATTATGTGGCCTCCAAAGCAGGCCTTATCGGTTTTTCAAAATCCTTGGCACTAGAAGTTGCAAGCAGATCAATCACGGTCAATTGTGTTGCGCCTGGTTTTATAGAAACAGACATGACAACAGGCTTAACGGATGAACAAAAAGAGAAAATTCTTGGCCAAATCCCACAAGGGACAATGGGCACACCTGAAGATATCGCTTACGCTGTGTTATATCTTGCAAGCAAAGAAGCATCTTATGTGACGGGACAGGTATTGCATGTTAATGGTGGGATGGTTTGATAAACTGTCTATCCTATAATGCATTAGATAAGTAACACCCTCCTCCTTCCTACGTCGAGAGACGTAGGAAAAAAGAGAGATTCTCTAAGCTTACAAATTATTTAACTTTTTTTGAAAATAATTTACTTCGCATTTTTTTCCATTCCAACAAATGCACCAGAATCAACTTTTTCTTTTAAGTATATTCATATGGACTAAAATTGCCTCAATCCCTTCAATCGTTGGTTGTGTGAATTTATCTCCATTTGGATCATTCTTAAAATAAGGTTCCCAACCATTTGTACGGAGTACTCCCCCTGAAAAAGACTGGGTAATGATTCCGATAGACTTAAGATGGCCCAATATATCGCTTATCTTAATACGTCTATATTTTTCTGCTTTTAGTAAAGATTCATCTATTTTTTCTGACTCTTCTTGACTTGGAGGATTATCTAAATCAGAAAGCCTTTGTCTTGAATGCCAATCCTCCTCACTTTCGATATTATCCATAATTACTTTGACGATATGATCAGGATTGAACGCTGTATAAAAAGCACTTAATGCATTACCCTTATGGCCACCAAATGGATCGCGACCCATTATACCAATTTTTTCATCAAATGACTCAAAATTAGATGTTAATCCTAATTCATCTTTTAATTTATCAAAATAATAACTTAAAATATGCACATTTTGTGAAGAATTTCCGGGTAGAATAGCGGTCTTAAAAAGAATGTTTTTTTCAATTGCCAAAATCTTGAATATTTCATCAATTATTTCATCATTTTTTCTTTCTGTTAAAAGTGAAACCAATATCAATGAAATTCCTTCTTTTTGACCTGTCGGACAATGAAAAAGAGCATTTGTAATTTGAGACATCAATACATGGCGCGTTTCTGAATCCAAATTATCTTCAATTAAACGAGAAACAATATAAGAAATATTTTTACGTAATTCTGAAATTGAGTTTGAATACATTTGCCATCCACTCTTTTCATTTTCTGCTAAGGGTATTTCCCATAATGTTTTAACAAATCCATTTAAACGAGGGAAAATAAATTTTTCAATTTTTTCTTTATTACTTAACTGCTGATCCTCCAAAGAAGAATCCTCTGAAAAATCATTTGCCAATAATTTGTATGAAAGAGCATTTTCACCGTCAAGAATCAAAAGATTTAACAATTTATTCCAATTTTCTATAAAAGTCACAGCATCCCATTTAAGATCTATGACGTCGGGCATTTTATAATCTTTAATGGTTTTACGGTCAACCGATATTACTTCTTCATCAAGACATTGATAAAGATCTTTTTTCTTAATAGGCGTAATAGGTTCCTCATCTTCGTCTTCATCTTCGTTTAACAAAACGCGATCTTGAAATATGTCTCTTAAGTCCCTTGCACCTAATGTTTCTTCATCTCCTTCCATGATCAATGAAGAAGCTGCTGTTAAATCAAGTAAGACTATATTTCTCAAATTTTCAACTGAACTCGGTAAATATAAGAGTTCAGTGCATTCGATCAAATTAAAATGCGTTAGATTTATTAATTTTCCAATAAAAGAATGAAGAGTTTTTACTGGATTATATGAAATATCAAATTTTTTTAAATTTTCAAGATTTCCAATATTTTCATGTATTTCTTCAATGTTATTATTTTGCAAACTTAATTCTTTTAATTGTTTCAAATCGCCAATAGAATTAGATACATATTCTAAATTATTGAAATCTGCTTCTAAAACTTCTAAACTTTTTAATCCTTCCATATTAGAAGGTAAATAATCCATTCTTATCTTATTAATTTTTAAAGTTTTTAAATTAGGCAGAATGGTAACGGCAGAATGTAGTGCCCCAAGAGGATTCTCTGAAAGATCAAGTTCTTCTAAATTTAACAGGTTACCAATATTGTCAGGAAGATAATTTATGTTGCAGTTACGAAGAGTAAGTTGTTGTAAATTTATTAAATTATTGATATTATCAGGAAGATTATCTAACGTGCAATTTTTAATATTAATATTAATTAACCAAGTAAAACTAAATAATTTTTTTAATTGATCTTGGTTAATTTTAGCACGTTCAAAGTAAAAAACCCCTCTTTTTAATTCATTTTTCGAACGATGATCAAACCCTGATTTATCACCAAAAGATGACAAAAATTCATCTATGAGTCTTTCTTTTTCTTTTGTTGTTCTTAGGTCAGGCAAGTTTTGAAATTTTTCTTCAGCACCTAATGTAAGATTTTTTAGCTTTGAAAGATTTTCTATTGAATCTGGCAATTGTATTAATCGATTATTGTATAAATTTAAGTCAGTTAAATTTTTTAAATTTCCGATAGTGTCCGGAATATAAGTTATTTCATTATTGCTAAGATCAAGATAGGTTAAATTTGATAAATGCGTAATAGCATCAGTAAAATAGCCCTTATGAGTATTGCTTGCATTGAGATGTGTTAAATTGGTTAGATTCTTTGTCGTATATTCAAATAAATTGAATTTAGAATTGCTAATATCTAGGTGCGTTAAATTGGTTAGATTTATAACGGCATCAGGTAAAAAAGACATTGGGCTATTTTTAAAGCTAAGATGCGTTAACCATGTTAAATTAGACATTTTATCAATTATTTGTTTTGATATATCAATTGCCGGCATAATTAAAACACCAGACATTATTTGATTTTTATATTTATTAAAATCAATATCATTTTTAAAAACAAAATCTTTTAAAAAATCATTAGTTATTAATTCTTTTTTTTCTTCAGTTAATTCTGTTTTTTGTTTTTTATTTAACGGTAGTTCGGTATCGGTCAGTTCGCTATCGCTTCTTTTTCTCTTCCCCGAATATTTTTCTTCAGAAGAAATAGGATCATCAGCCGCATATGATAAATATGCACCATTAATTGAAAGTAAAGATAATAATAATAATATTTTTTTAAACATAATCGTATCCTTTTTATAAAATTTAGTAAATGTTGTTTTGTTTTTTATATATGAAATTATGTTTATTACAGTAACATACAAAATAAAATTTTTCAATATAAAAAAATATTAATACAAACAATAAAAATCTAACTTATAATTAACTTTTTTTAATTAAAATAAAATTACAACTGATTGAGCCATGGAGACTATAATGTATAAGAAAATAGTATTATTACTTTCAATTTGTTTTTTTTCTAGCCATTTAAATGTTTTTGGATATTTAAATGAAGACAAGGATTTAAAACAAAATGAAATAAATTTATTATTTCCTGAAAAATTTACAAAAGATGAATTAGATTTATTAAAAAATCAGCAAAAAATTGTGAAAAATAATCTTGTTTTTTTTCTTACAGATGATGATGCGAGTAAATTATATAAAAATTACCCGCAAAAATGGCAAGTTGTTACGGGCCCTTCCTTTTCTGATCGTGTTAAAAAAACATCCGATACAATTATTGAAAATCCGAAATCTGCCAAGACACGTTATATCGTAGAGAGCGCTTACCTAGGCAGCATGAATGATAGCAAAGGTTTTTTTGTTCATATTGAAAAAATTGTGGACACTTATCTATCTCTTTTAAATATTGAGCCAAATGACAAAATGGTGGCATCCACATCAATATTAAAAATAAATGACATCAATGAACTTTTTGTTAGACAGTCGCCAAAAAACTCATTTGATCGCATAACATCCATATTGATATCTTGGATGCTTATTCTTGAAGAAATAAAAGGAAACATAGTATCAAACAATAGCTACGAGGATAGAATCCTTATAGGTCAAGATTTATTAAATAAATATGGTTTAAATAAATTTGATGTTTACGTTGACAAAAAACTTCCTTTAGACGTTAACACTGCAGTTTATCTAATGAAATCAATAAAAGAGGACATCTTTAATCATATCGGCATAAATACTAAAGATATTCCGAAAGCATTCGATGTTTATGAATTTCTTACTAATAATAACTGGCTAGAAAACATTGCTGACATCCCTTTAAGTGAAAGAGTAGCAGCAGGGGATCCAAGTTTAGTGTCAATAAATCTATAATTTTAAATATGGTAATATAGTGACAAAACAAGGAAGATATTTCACTATAGTCGATAGACATTGGGAGGATACATCGTCATGCCTCTCTCATGTATATAAGGATACACTTCGCGCGTTGTTCCTTGTCTGCGCCTCAAGTCTATCGACTATATATAAAAAATTCCACCACAAACAAAAATGATGAAAACATACATTCAATTTCAAGATATTGAGGATATCCATTCATTTCACCTCATTTTAAAATAATTCATGTGTAATTTTTTAAAAATAAAACAACGATAAAAAACCAATATGGTCATAAAGATTGCCTTTTTTGGTAATTATCGTTGATTCTTCCAATTAAAGGCGCTAACATCACTTTGACTTAGTTTGAAGATAACTCTAGAGGATAAAGATGACCACTACAAATGTCGAGCAGCGTGTAAACGAAATTGTCATGAAAGTACTAGACATTAAAGATGCATCAAAAGTAACGAAAGAAGCACGCTTCATCGATGATCTTGGAGCGGATAGTCTTGATACAGTTGATATTATCATGGAATTCGAAGAAGCTTTTAGCATCGAAATCCCTGATGATGATGCAGCAAAAATAGTAACAGTTGGCGATGCTATCCACCATATTAAAGAGCATCTTGACAGCCAAAAAGCTGCTGCTTCTGTCTAATTTCATCACTTTATACTTTGCAATGAGACGTTTTAAAGCGTCTCATTAT
>JAUYSY010000082.1 GCA_030696155.1 Alphaproteobacteria bacterium
GATGATTTATGCGAGTGCTGAAAATGTTCAAAAATCGTCGGCCTTAGGGAACTCTCATTGGATTGATATTCAAGATCAACATGCACGAAAAGGCGTGTATGAATCAGATGCCGAATTTTTTGCCTTACTTGAAAAAATAAATCAAATAAATTTACTCAATCCTGATGAATTACAAAACTATTTTGTGATCACATTTTATAAAAATTACAGCTTTTTTCTTAAAAAAAGTATTCAATATCATTTGGGGTCGTCTTTGTGGGATTTTTGTAAAAACAATGTGGGTACGATCCATTCCTTTCAAGGAAAAGAAAATGACAACGTTTTCTTTATGTTAGGCGCGCAACATGAGCAAGATTTTGGGGCCCGTAAGATTATGGTTGAAAAACCAAATGTCTTAAATGTTGGCATTAGTCGTGCGCGGAACAATATTTATATTATTGGCAATAAAAACCTATGGCAGAAACACGATAATATTAAAAAAGTAATAAAGTTTATAGGGTAAAGAAAGGACAAGGCAATCAAATATGTCTTGTCCTTTTTTATTTTTTAGTTTCGAATAATCAGCGTAACTTCACCATCATTATTATGTTGAATTAAATCACCAAATTTGATCAAGGTGGCATTAAGCGCTATAAACATACGTCCAACCATCCCAGAACCACATTGTCTGAATTGCTCATTAAGGGCTTCAATGAAGATAGCTTTAAGGCTTTCTGCTTGTTCATTCAATCCATATTGGATTAATGTATCATAGCAAAAGCGACCTTGTGAGGCGACCCATAACATATAATTATAATCTGTATAATGGGGTATAATTTCCATGTTATTATTATGACGACGCAAAGAAGTATCAAAAGCTACGTTTATTTCAGTCGTGTTTGTGCCAAGCCATGTTGCTACTTCATGATGATTTTGGAATAAGACTATTTCACCACGAAATTGAGCAGCTGCGTCATTTGTAAATCTAGTGATTTGATCATGAAAATCAGTCGCAACTGTTTTGATATTCATAACTGTTTCGTCGTCTTTGTAAGAATATTTTTTTGATCCGCCTTGAAGTGCTAATTTAATTTCACGATCAATGTTTTCAAGGAAACCATAATCAATATTGATTATGTTTGCGGCACCAGCAATAAAAAGATCACTTGCAAAATGTTGGTAGCATTCTTGACCATTTGCACCAAAATGAGCAGTAAGTTGATCTTTTAGAGCTACATATTCAGCTAAAAAGCCTTGGGCCAAGCTGGTATCAAGGGAATCGTCATTTTTTGCAGCTTTTAGGTAAGGTAAAACGCGTTCAGCAAAATTAATAAACGGGTTGTGAGCTTCTCTGATAAATTTTTGAGCTTTTAGTCCAATTGGGCGGACAAAATTTTCAGGAAAATAAAAAGCAGCTTCATCGAGAGCAAATTGAACATCATTTTTTGATTGTTCGTAAAGTTGTTGAATGGATAGGTCTTTAGCATCAAGATCAATTTTAACAAACTCTAGATCGTTCTTAGAAATGTTTTCAAGAATAAAATCAATACCAAGATTATCAAAATAATTATAACAATGGCTTTTTAATGCGTGCATTTTATTGGCAAAAATACGGCCATTTTCTGATTGGTATAAAGAAATTTCTGGTCCCTGAAACATGCCTTCAATTTTAAGAGTGTTGTTTTTTACTCTTTTATGCAGCAGAAAAGCTTTTTCATTGATGCCTTGAACGGATGTTAGAAATAGATTGCGCAGTAAGTGTCCGTTAGTTGTGGGGTTTTCGATTAGTGTGTATCTTTCTTCGATTTGCCTTACATCGTCAGGATCTAATTCTGTAGCAATCGGTGCAGGCGTGGATTGTGTTGTGGTTGTCGCAGTGACTGCAGGAACGTGAGGCTCTGCTCGAACAATTGGTACCGGTACATAAGCAGGTTGTTCTATGACAGCAGGTGCTGGCACAAAAGCTTCGCGTACATAATCTGGATCTAGTGGAATGATGATTTGACCTGTTTGTGTCGTGATTATAATTTCAGTATCAAACGCATTGTTTGGAAAAATCGCTAAATTATCAAAAATATCGATTTGATGTGTGTTGCCATTTGAACGAATCTCTGTGCGTATATTTGATGTATCGCCATTAAAAGAAAGGTAAACATCGCCTGATTCTGTTCTGTTAATTTGAAGTACGCGACCTGGAAGTCTATCGTCAACAAATAAAAAACCAACTTCTTGTTGATTTTCATTTTTTAAAGAATAATGACCTATTTGCAATGCGCATTCATTAATATTAAAACGATTATTTTCTGCAAAAATATATTCAGATTCTTGATGACCTACAAGATTTTGTTCAATCATTTGAATATTATCTGTGAATTGAACAATATAAGCATTGCTTTTAAAAGGTGATAAGGACGCTATAGAAATAAGTAGTGCAAGTGCGCTTGATTTAAATAATTTCAATTTGTTCTCCAAAGTACATATTTTTCTGATTAGATGATTATGACGCATTGCTGTTTTTATATCAATAATAATTACCATTATTATTAGTATTCATCTCCAATATAGCCATTAAACAAAATAATTTAAAAATTTGAAGGTTGTAAACTTGAAGATTATTTATAAATACTCAGGATTTTTTTTACGATTGGTTGCTTGTTCAATGGGGTCAAAAAGTGGCAAAGAAAGTCAGCACTCGAAGTTGGGAGATTGCAAAATTTAATATTCAGCAAGAATAATTTTTTAGTTTGTGCTTTTATCAGAAGAAACTAAAAATGATCCTTATGATGACAATTTATATAAAATTGATTATGTTTATTTGTGCAACTTATTTTGATAAAACCTATAAAAAATAATGATGATCAAAAAACTTCAAAAACCCGCGAAATTACATCCTGGCGATAAGATCGCTGCGATTACTCTTTCATGGGGCGGCGCTGGTGCTTTACCGTATCGCTATGAAATTGGTAAAAAGCGTTTAGAAGATATTTTTGGCCTAAAAGTCGTTGAAACCAAACATGCGTTAAAAGATCCCGATTGGATTTACAATAATCCAAAAGCGCGTGCTAATGATTTAATGGAAGCCTTCGCGGATAAGAGCATTAAAGGTATTTTTGCGATGATTGGTGGTGATGAGTCGATCCGGTTATTGCCTTATATCGATTATTCTATTATTGAAAAAAATCCTAAGATTTTTATGGGTTATTCAGATAGTACAGTCACGCATCTAATGTGTTATAAAGCGGGTCTTTCGTCTTTTTATGGCCCTTGTATCATGGTTGATTTCGCAGAAAACATTGAGATGTTTCCCTATTGCATTCAATCTATTAGGCAAGTTCTTTTTGGAAATACGCAATCAAAAGAAATTCTTCCAAATAAAGACGGTTGGACGACTGAATTTTTAGATTGGTTTAATCCAGACAATCAACAGATTAAACGCCAATTACAACCAGCAAAACCTTGGCAATATATTCAAGGAAAAGGATCTGTTCAAGGGCATTTATTAGGCGGTTGCTTGGATAGTTTTTTACATATTAATGGTACTTCACTTTGGCCCACTCTGGATCAATGGCAAGATGCTGTTCTTTTTATTGAAACGTCGGAACGCGGCATGGAAATTGATCGTTTTATTGATCATTTACGTAATTTAGGCGCGCAAAATATTTTAGCTGTTTTAAAAGCCATTCTTTTCGGACGACCTGGTGGTCCTATTAACCCAGATCAATTTATTTTATATGATCAAGGGCTTATTAAAGTGTGCAAAGAATTTGGACGTGTTGATTTACCGATTGTAACCCATATGGATTTTGGTCACACAGATCCAAAGTTTATTTTACCTTATGGGCTACAAGTTGAAATTGATTGTGATCAAAAACGTGTTGTTTTTTTAGAAGACGCAATACACTGATTTTGTGCTCTTAATTCTTTAACAGAAAATTAATGAATTTTTATTTATAAAATACATATAGATATAATTTTTTATAAATTTATACGTATTAATAAATAAATTATATTTGATTTTTTTTATTAATATCCTTATTATGGCAACAACTCTTACCTAATTTGGAAAATGTCAATGAATAAATTTAAATTTTTATATTTCATATTTTTTGTTTCTTTTACGTATAACATTTATGCCGTAAATACTTCAGATGTGGATATTAATTCAGCTACATCCGGTAAAAAAAGACCATTGGAAGCAGCTTGTGATCAACAAGAATCATCCTCAAGCAGTGATGCTGATAGCGTCCATCAACATAAAAGGCAAAAAACTAAGGGTAACTTCGTACCGAGTTCTTCAAGCAATGCACACGCACTTAATCCAAATCTGACCGATGAGGAATTATATAAATTAGCGCTTGATTGTGAAGAAAAAGAAGATTGTGTAGAAGCATATAAAATCTATGAGAAACTCATTAAAAAAAATAAAGCAAAAACAAAAATTCATCTTGATTCTTTATTTCATAAGATATGCATGTTGAGAGATGGACAAGGAGTTGAAAAAAACATTCTAAAAGCGTTAGAGTTAGCAGAGAAAAAATTTGCTCAACACGCGGAATTTAGAGATTTGTACATTGAGTCTCTTGAAAAATTACTTGATGAACTTGATCAAAAAGCTTTCAAAGAAGATAGGGATATACTGGTTGAATCTATTGAGATTGAAGACGTTAAAGAAAAACTAAAATTTCTTTTTTCTCAATGGAAAATGCCTAAATTCAATAAAACTATTTATATTTTAGGACAACTTGAACCTTTGTATGAGCGTGCTATTAAATTACGCTCCTTTGTTATTCAGAATTTCTTAAAACTTCTGGATGCAGCAAGTAAAGATAATGCCGCAAAGCATTCAATAATTTTGGCAGATTTTTTTGACTTTTTTATAAATACCTATTCTTCGTTGATCACTTATAATGAAAAAGAGGACGTCAATCAAACAACAAAGGCGTTGGATCTTTTTTTTACTTATAATCTTATTAAAGAAACAAAAAATCAATTATCAGATGAATGTTTTCTTTGTTTAAAAGTAGGGGTTAAATATAAACATCTTATTTCAATTTTTGAAATGGCTCGATTTAAGATTGAAATTGGTGAAAATCCTGTATCGTTGTACAAAATGGCCTACAATCTAGATGCTGTGGAAGCTTATGATCTTCTTGTTGAGCATTATAAAAAATCAGAATCTTTTGATGAATTGGTTAAATTCTTAGAGAGTGCTTTACTAAAAGGGTACCCAAATGCAGGAGAGGAACTTGCGCAAGCATATATACTTCAAAGGTGTAAATATGTGCGTACACACCAACCAAGAAATATAGATGAATGGAAAGAATTGTTTTTTTATATTAAAGATGAATATAATAGTCTTGATGATGTTAAAAAACAAAATTTTGTTCAAACACTTCCATTTGGTGATTCCATTTCAATGGATCAACATAACAGAACCTATATTTTTGATCTTAAAAATGCACGTGATGCAGGATTAGAGGAAAATATATTTATTGATAATGTTTTAGATTATTTAAAAAATATTGGTTTTAATGAAAAATCTAATTGCATGTTGTATGTAAGTAATATAAAAGCTCTTCTTTCTTATAATATTTTGACTTGTTACGAGATCTTTAAAACAAAAGGCGGTAATTTTGGATCTTCGTCGAATCTACTTTATGCGGGTGCTGGACGAAATATAATCATTCATCCTGAAAACCAAGATGCAACGTTAGAAGAACGGGCTTGGGCATATTATCAAATGGTTACTTCTGTATGGAATCATTTGATGGAGATTAAAGAAAAGGAATATAGAGATTTTCTAGTGACGCGTTTTGCAAATGAAGCGCTTGGCAGTAATACACTTTGCATGGAAGGCAAATTAAAAGATATAGATGATTGGTACTCAAAGAACATACATCTTTTTGAAGGCGCTGATTTATCAAAGAAATACACAGATGATTACTGTTTATCAAAAGATGAGGTAAATCTTATATGTGCTTTTTATGAAGATCTTCGTTGTCTTGCATTATGTGATAATACGTATCAAGCCTTTAAAAGAGACTTTGAAAGTTATCAGAAGGTCATACAATCGGCGACATCTGATTGTGTTAATTTAGATCAAACCCCTATCAATCTGTCCTTTTTAAAAACGATTTTGTGTGATCTTAACAAGCAGCTTGAAGAAAAAGAGACAATTTTACTTGAAAAGCATAAAATGTCGATTGTAGAACAATTTAAAAATCTTCTTGTAGGTAAAATGTCATCTGAAGGCATTATTGAAGCAGAGAAAATTAAATCTACATTAGAAGATTGCTGTGGATACGAGATTGATCTTGATGCTTAATTGATTAGCTTTATTGTTTCCTTGGAGGTCGTAACTCACCAGGACCCTCTTCCTACGTCCCGCGACTTGATCGCG
>JAUYSY010000084.1 GCA_030696155.1 Alphaproteobacteria bacterium
TTGGGGTTAGGGGAGTAGTGGAACCGTAAATGCACTTAAGGAGCATCTTTTGGATTACGTATAGGTCTCAATTCACCTCTTTCTATAGCATCTGAAACCGCAAACGAGTACCGTCCCAGCATATTGATATGAGCATGAATAAGGGGTGACAATCGGACAACATCTTCCTCTAAAATAATATGATCTTCCTGTCGAAGTTTATTCAGTACGGCCTCTATGTAGATTGTGTTCCACAGGATAATAATATTAACTACCAACCCTAGAGCCCCTAATTGGGGTCCTGTGGAAGACAATGGCATTCGGTTAGTGTGTAGCACTGGCTTTTAGTCCCTTCTTTGTCCATTTCTTCTCTGGTTTAAATGATTGTCTTGGAAATGATCTTCCCGGTCGAATCTTTTGTCGTACTAGAAGAATCCTTTGAGTAACTTTACTGGTCCAATTTTTTATTTTTTCATAAGTACCAAGAAAAAGATTTTCTATATAATGTCCTACAACAAGAATACAGTTTTTAAAATTGATGTTAAACATAGATGTTGGATTAAAAAACTTATAAAAGTTAAACTTGATACACTTTTCCTTATCTTCTTGGTTCATAGGTGGCAAGCTATTTTGGGCATCAAACTCAAAGAATCGTGATAAATTAACCAACAATAGGTGGGCATAAATTTCTTGTTTGACCCCTCGCTCCTTTTTGGAATGAAACTCTTCAATATCAACAATTCTCTTGGATATTTTATAAAGTTCTTCAATGCTCCATCGCTCATGATACAGATCGAAAAAGCAATTTGCTGGATACTGCTCCCCACTTAAAGTCGTGCCATAAAGATAAGTCTCTCCCTTAATTGTGTGTTTGATTAAACGAAGAGTGATTGGTTTTGGTTTTAAAAAATATCCTTGTTTTTTAAGATCAGAGATTACCGCTCCAGAAGGAATATACTCTATTATTTCGTCTGTCCTAGAACTTTTAATAAAGGCTTCGATGTGTTTGTTCACAGATCCTTCTTGCAACCGAAAAATGGCATGAACACCCTTTTTATCAAACTCGTGGAGCAACAAGTAACTAAAATATCCTCGATCAAAGATAACAACATCGTTTGGTTCTAAAATTTCCAAATGGTTGAGGGCGCATTTGCGCTCATTCATATGAGAGACAAAATCAAAGTCATAAACTGTTTTACTCAGGACATCATAAAGGCAGCTTAATAAACCTTGGGGATAATGCCGGCGTTCTTCGTCATAAATTTTAAATCCGAATTTAATAAGTTCTTGAGGAATATTTACTCTTGAACCATCTACCGCATAAACCCGATGCCCTAACCATAAAGGAAGAGAACGTTTTTTATTCCAATTCTCCAACAGAGTTCTGTTAATATCTTTAAAAATATCTTCGGATACCTTTTGACGGCTCTCACAAAAGGAAGAAGCTGATACAGATTTTTTTTGAGGTAGCTTTATATCTTTTTTCTCACAACTATCCCAAAACTCTAACAGGTTTATACTAAGTCCTTGGCACCGGTCACTTAAGATAATCTTAAAAATCATGATAACAATGATTTTACTATTTAATATCCTATTTCGTTTTTGCCATAAAGTGTCGCAATCTTTACAAACCTGGTCTATTATCTCTTTAACACTTATCAATGACTGTTTGATCGCTCACATATTTGCCCCATTTTTATATAAATTTGAGTGACTATACCACATCCTTTCTGTTAACCGAATGCCATTGTCTTCCACAGGACCCCTTCAAGATATTCCACAACTCGATAAAATTTACAGCACCCATGAAGCCAAATCTATTATTGGTCTATGTAATACTAAAGTCATTTTTAGAGCAGGAGACGCCGATACAGCAAAACGTCTATCACAATTATTTGGAGAGAGTGAAATTTCTGAAATTGTTAAAAATGTTTCCTTTGGAGCAAATGAAATAAGAGATGGTATATCAATGTCTGAACATAGAAAGCTTCAACCACTTGTAACACCTACAGAATGTATGAATCTTGATCCTTTGGAAGCCATTATAAAA
>JAUYSY010000092.1 GCA_030696155.1 Alphaproteobacteria bacterium
CCTTCAATAGATTTTAGTGTTTTTTCATATTGTATATTTATTAAATCACTAAGTATTTTTTCTAATTCTATTTCATAATAATCTAAAAATTTAATTTTTTGTTGATTAAAATTCGCAATAGATAAACAATATATTTTTATATTATTTAATCTAACATAAAAACTATCAACCATTTGTTTTTTTATTTTACAATCAGGAAAACAATTAAGTTGATTAAAACATAATTCAAGTTGTATTTTAATTTTTTTAAAACAAGAAGTTTTTTTAGAAGGATCTAATAATTCAGATAATTTTATTAAATATAAATCTATCAATGATAATTGAAACAAAAATTTATGCTTCATATTTTCTTGCTTAAATTTATAATTTTTGATACTTGTTAATAAAGTTGTTATAATTCGATAAATTTCATTTTTTTGAGCAACCTCTATTTTATTGTTTTTATACAAACAAAGGAATGTTGATATATCTTCTAAAATGATATCCAGAACAACTTCTTTTTTCAAAGATCCATTGGCGTCAAGTTTTTTAAACCAGCGAAAATCATGTTTCATAACTTCCAATAAATTATTAATAAGAGCTTCATTTTGACCAGTAATTGTGCATACCTCAATACAAGCGTGCAAATAATCACTTATATTTTTATCTTCTTTTTCAGAATTTGCCAATAGATTACAAGTAGTTAAACAAAATATAAGTAGTAATTTTTTCATAATTTCCACATGATTAATAAATATAATAATTAGTTATACTAAAATTTATTTAAAATTACAATAAAATTAAGAAAGCTTATAATTAATAATGGACTTTTGTAAAATAAAGACCTTCAGGGGGCGCAGTAGGTCCGCCTTTTTCACGGGATTTAGCATCAAAAGCAGTTTTAAAATCTTGGACAGACCATTTTTCTTGACCAACCATAGATAAAGTGCCCACAAAATTACGAACTTGATGGTATAGAAAGGAAGGGGCGTGAAATTTAAAGTGAATCTCGTCATCTTGTTTTTCAATTAAAAGAGAAATTAATTGTCTGACGGGTGATCTTGCTTGACATCCTTTGGCACGAAAAGTAGAAAAATCATGAATGCCTACTAAAAGATTTGCTGCTTCTTGCATTAATTCAATATTTAACTTTTGGGGTACATGCCACACTTTATTGATGTCTAAACCAGGCGGCGCTGCGCGATTTAAAATACGATATAAATAAGATCTTGATTTTGCTGAAAATCGTGCATGAAAATCAGGATCCATTTTTATTGTTTTAATAATACGAATAGGACGTTCTCTAATATAAAAATTAATGGCCATGGCGAGCCGATGCGGATCCCATTCTTTTGATACATCGCAATGCGCCACTTGTCCAAAAGCATGTACACCGGCATCGGTTCGTCCAGCTCCATGAATACGAATTTTTTCTTGGCAAGCCAGATGTAAAGCATTTTCAATGGCAGTTTGAATGGCTAAGCCATTTTTTTGTGCTTGCCAGCCCGCAAATGATGTACCGTCATATTCAATAATTAATTTATAACGATAGAGTGATTTAACTTCATGTTGATACATCGTTATTTCTTGTCTGAACATAAAGTTAAATTACCATGTAAAAGAGTGCCTTTTTCAATATTAATACCACGTAAAAATTCCTCTGTTTTTAAAGGTTTTTTACCAGGCCGTTGAAGTTCTAAAATTTGAAGGGCGTCCTGTACACAAGCAATCGTTAATTGATTGTCTAACACAAATCCTGGTAATTGATTATGCTCATATGAAATAAAACGTGCTTTAAGAATTTTAATCATTTCACCAAGATATTCAAAATAACATCCAGGCCAAGGGGTAAAAGCACGAATGCGTGCTTCGAGCATTGCCGCAGGTTGATCCCAGTTAATTTCGCCTTGCTCTTTTTTTAATTTATGGGCATAGGTCACGCCTTCTTCAGGCTGAATAATCGGCGTCAATTGATCAAATTTACTTAGTGTTTCCATAAGTAAATCAGCCCCCATTTGTGCCAATTCATCATGTAATTCTTGCGCATTTTTACGATCAATAGGGGTTGAATTTTTCAGCAGCATAGCGCCCGTATCAAGCCCTTCGTCCATTTGCATAATAGTGATACCTGTTTCCATGTCACCAGCTTCAATTGCACGTTGGATGGGCGCAGCCCCTCGCCAGCGTGGTAACAATGATCCATGAATGTTGATACAGCCTTTCAAGGGTGCCTCTAAAATAGCTTTAGGTAAAATAAGGCCATAGGCTGCAACGATGGACAAATCAAGAGAAAGATTTTTAAAAAATTCTTGTTCTTCGGGGGATCTAAGAGATTTCGGCGTATAAACAGGAATATTTTGACTTTCAGCAAAAATTTGAATAGATGATTTTTGAATTTGATATCCACGTCCTTGAGGTTTGGGCGGTTGGGAATATACAGCTACAATTTCATGATTTGATTCAATCAATGCTTTTAAAGCGGGGAGGGCGAAATCAGGCGTTCCCATAAAGGCGATGCGCAATACTTTATTCCTTACAATTAATCATCGAAAGATTTGCCAAGCTCACGTCTGCGGTTGATTTTTTTGATAAACATTTCGCGTCTTATTTTTGTGGCGTGATCAAGGGAAAGTATACCATCTAAATGATCAATTTCATGCTGCAAACATCTGCCCATATAATCTTCTTCAATGTCTGTTTCACATATTTTGCCATTTTCGTTAAGGTAACGAATTTTTACTTTTTCAGGACGCATCACTTCAACGCGTCCCCAAGGAATAGACATGCAGCCCTCTGCCATGGAAACTTCTTCTTCGGACGCCCAAATAATTTCGGGATTGACCATACGAAATTGACGCGTAGGGTCTTTACCATATGAATCGTCGACAACAATAATACGTTTTAAAATACCAAATTGGGGTGCCGCATACCCACCAGCAGGTTTTTTATAAAGCATCTTTGTCATTTCGGCTATTAATTCTTTAATTTCCTTGTCAATAATTTTGACAGGCTCAGCCTTCATTTTCAAAATAGGATCTGGGAATAATACAATATTTAAATGGCTCATGAGATTTTCCTTCTTTCATCTTTAAGATGAGCAAAGTCAACTCAAATTTCAATAGAAAAATCCATTATTTTACTTTTTTTCCTTATTTTCTTTATCTTTTTTTAAAAGATGCATATTTTGTATAATTATATTGAGTGGCTTGAATAGTTGTTTAGGGGTTGGTATAAGTAAAGGAGCTGAAAAAACAAAGACAAATCAATGCAACGCACCATACCCAACACAAATACATTTTCTCGTTTTCCGTTATTACTCGTTTCGGGTATGTCGGGCGCTGGCATGTCATCAACCTTAAAACTTCTGGAAGATTTAGGGTATGAAACGGTCGATAATCTCCCCTTTAATCTTTTTAAAACATTAGTTGAGGATCCGTCTTTCATTGTTAAACCGATGGCAATTGGTGTTGATACACGCAATAGAGATTTTTCAGCACACAGTATTTTAGAAGAAGTTCAATTTTTAAAAAAACGCGCAGATTTATCACCTTCATTGTTATTTTTAGAATGCGATGATGATCGTTTGATTGAACGATTTAAAACAAACCGTAGACGACATCCGCTCGCGATTGAAAAACCTATTCGCGAAGGCATTCAGATTGAACGTGTTTCTTTGGCATCTTTGAAGAATCAAGCTGATATTGTTATTGATACAACTTTTCTGGCAGTTAAAGATTTAAAACGTGTTTTGGAAGGTCATTATCGATTAAGTGATAAAGACATGATGATATCAGTTATTTCCTTTTCCTATCGTCGTGGTATACCGCGCGAAGCTGATCTTGTCATTGATGCGCGTTTTTTAAGTAATCCTTATTATGATCTTGAATTAAGGCCGCTTGATGGGCGCAATCCTAAAATTGCACATTTTATTCGTGAAGATAAGGATTATGAAAGTTTTTTGGGTAATCTTCAAAAGTTTTTAGAGCCTTTGCTGAATCGTTTTCAGCAAGAAGGTAAAAGTTACTTAACTTTTGCCATTGGTTGCACGGGCGGTAGGCACCGTTCTGTTTTTGTAACTGAAGAGCTTGGATTTTGGCTTAAAAGTTTTGGGTGGCAAATTGTTATTCACCATCGTGATGTTGCTGTGGAGCATTTATAAATGATTGGTCTTATTTTTGTAACACATGGCAATTTGGCACGTGAATTTTTATCTGTTTTAGAACATGTTGTTGGGCCTCAAAAAAATATTGGTATTTTATGCATCCATCCTCAAGACGATATGGAGCAAAAAAGATTAGAGCTTCAGCATAAAATTACACAAGTAGATCAAGGAAAAGGCGTCATTATTTTAACAGATATGTTCGGCGGGACGCCTTCAAATATTGCACTAACAACAATGCATAAGGATCAAGTTGAAGTATTGGCCGGTATGAATTTACCAATGCTTGTTAAATTAATGTCTTTGCGGGTTGATTATAGTTTAAAAGATGCAGTACATCATGCGCAAGAAGCGGGTAAGAAATATATTCATCTTGCATCAACATTGTTAAAGTAAATGTTGGAAATTAACTACTCTATGGGTAAATTTGTCGTCAAGTTTGCCCAAGAAAAGAAACCGGCGGTGCTCATGTACTTTAGTACATAGAGCAAAGGTTCTTCACCTTTCCTAGACTTTTCCTCATAATCTGGGTAATTTAATTTCGGTATACAGGGGGATACAATGTTTATCCGTAAAGCAACTATTTGCAATCAAAAAGGCCTTCATGCGCGGGCTGCAGCTAAGCTTGTTGAAGTTGCAAATCAGTTTAAAGCAAATATTGAAATAGAGCGGAATGATACTAAAGTTTCAGCAATTTCGATTATGGGGCTTTTAACCCTTGCTGCGTCAAATGGTGACGAAGTAAAAATTCATGCTGAAGGTATTGAATCAAAAGAAGCCGTTCATGCAATCACTAAGTTAATTGATGATAAATTTGGTGAAGTGCAATAAAATTTCTTATTGAAAATAAAAATTAATAAACGTATGTTTAGTGTAACAACATAATAATTTTCTCTGGAGGAAAATATGAAGAAGCTACTCTTATTAACAATCGCAGTGACATTTTCATTTTTTGCATATGCAAATGAAGCAACTGAAACAACACATGATGTGCGTATAGAAGCACGTAATTTGGGTAAAGGCCCAGATGGTAAAGAAATTATCCATTATAAGCCAATCGACTTTAAACATTCTCATGCAAACCATTCGCATAATGAAGAAGCCAAGAAGCTTTTAGCACCTGGTCCAGATGCTGCTAAACATGATGCAAAAGTAGCAGCAGCAAAACCTAGCTTTCATACACTTCGTATGACGACAAAAAAGGGGCCAGATGGTAAGGTAACAACATCATCAAAAGTTATTGGTCATGATAATTCAGATAGCGAAGATAATGAAAAAGTAGAAACGTTGTTTAGCTCGTCTATTTTTAGCAACTTGGGAAGTCATATTAAGCCTGCCCTTTCTTATTTCGGTGCTTCAAATTAATCGAAAAGGTGGCTTCGGCCACCTGAATTTCAGCAATTTCGATTACGGGTTTTTTAACTCTTGCTGCGTCAAATGGTGCCGAGGTAAAAATTCATGTTGAAGGCATTGAATCAAAAGAAGCCGTTCATGCTATTACTAAATTAATTGACGATAAATTTGGCGAAGTACAGTAAAATTATTTCTTGAAAATCAAAATAAATAAGCCCATCCTTAATATAAATACAATAATAATTATCTTTGGAGGAAAATATGAAGAAGCTACTCTTATTGGTAATCGTAGTGAGCTTGTCCCCTTTTGCATATGCAAATGAAGCAACTGAAACGACACATGATGTACGTATAGAAGCACGTAATTTGGGTAAAGGACCCGAGGGTAAAGAAATTATTCATTTCAAACCAATAGATTTTAAACATTCTGATGCAAACCATCCACATAATAAAGATGTTGCAACTCTTTTTAAGGCACCTGCAAATGCTGCTAAACATGATGCAAAAGTTGCAGCAGCAAAGCCTAGTATTCATACTATTCGTATGACGACTAAAAAGGGATCAGACGGTAAGCTTATGACCTCATCAACAGTTGTTGGTCATGATAATCCAAATAATGAAAATAATAACAAGGTGAGGACATTGTTTAATTGTGATGGACTGATCTCTATATGTAGTGGAATAGGCGGCGGATTTCCAGCTGTATTTCCAAGCAATCCCACACTTTCATCTCTTTCCTTTGGAGGTGCAATGAATTAATTGCCAAAGGTGGCTTCGGCCACCTACTTATCTATTTTATCTTGTGATTTCAATGATTTTAAAGACGCTAACAACCACCCAATTATGAACCATAAAAGCGCCATGCGCCAATTATTGAAAAAGCTACGCATAGGTAAAAATGGAAAAAATGAAATAATAAAACAAGTTACAAGACCTATTTGAATGGGTAGATTTTGCCAAAGAGGATATAATTTAACCATTTTATATATCCATGTCGCCAATAAAATCAAAATAATAAAAATACCAATAATACCGGTTTCAACTAAAAGCTCAACATAAAAATTGTGTGAATGAAGACCACATCTTCTTTCTATATTATCTGTTGGTCCATATTTTGCTTCAACGCATTTTTTTTGAAAATTGCTTACACCAACACCTAAAAGTGGATTTTCTAAAAATATTTTTAAACTTCTTGTCCAAATTTGGATATAATGATCTTCTTTGAAATTACTCATTTGTCCTATTGTTTGCGTAATGAGACGATCTTTAATATTTGGATTAAAAAGCGCAATAAGAATACCAACAGATAATGTAATAGCACCTGATATTATGAAAAATTTTCGTTTATTTTTCCATAACAGTCCAGCGCTTAAAAAACCAATAAACAACAAAGGAATTTGCACCCGTTCGCCCGATAAAATAATCGGCATAATGGCAAAAATAATGAGCATGATGCCAGATAATTTATAATAAATTTGTTTTTTTTGCCAAAGGAAATGAAACGCTAAAAGTAATCCTGGGTAAAGTAAAAAATGAAGATAGCCACCGATTCGTTGATGATGCATTGGACCAGTTAGTCTATTTTCTGTGGGTTTTTGAATGCCAAAAAAATCATAACCATCGAAATATTGATAATATGTATCGATCATTGCAAATGTTAAAACAATGCTCAAAACAATCAAAAGATATTTTTGTAAATCAGGTTTCTCTGAAAGTGTATGTTCCAGCGCAATGCCGAAAAAAATAAAGCGAATAAAACCAACGCCATGTTTAAAGGCAATATTAAAATTGATGGCTATAAAACTGATGGCTATAATGTAAACCCAGAAAAATAAAGCGATTTGCACCCATTTTTCATGAATCCATTTAAAATCTTTTTTATATGCTGAGCGTATTAAAAATGCTACTGAAACTATGCTCAGCATAACATCTGCTATGCCTGCCCCTAAAAGAAGAAAAAGAGGAAAAAGACAGATGATATAATTTGGTATATTTGTTACTATTCTGTACATATTTCACCCTCTATAATCAGGGTATAGTACCTAAAGACACAACAAAGCGCAAAATTTTTTAAGGAATTTCGTTAAATGGCACCTATTCTTGGACTTAAAGACGCCTCACTTACTTTTGGCACACGTCCAATTTTTAATATGATCTCGTTGTTTTTAGATGAGGGTGACAGGGCTTGTCTTGTGGGACGCAATGGCGAAGGCAAAACAACATTGCTGAATATTTTAGCAGGATTGCAAGAACTTGATAAAGGTGAAAGGCAAATTTCACTCAATACTCATTTAGCTTATGTACCACAAGTTCCTTTTTTTGATCATAACGCAAATGTTGCTGACTTTGTTGCAGAAGGCCTAGATGCGCACGAGACCAATGATCCGCATTTTAGTGCAAAAGATGATTATCGCATTCAAATGATGATGGATGTTTTTAAAATGCGGCCTGATCAAAAATTATCAGAATTATCAGGCGGTGAATCAAGACGTGTAGCGCTTGCAAAAGCGCTTATATCTGAACCTAATATATTATTGCTTGATGAACCAACCAATCATCTTGATATTGATGCTATTTTATGGCTTGAAAATTATTTAATAAATTTCAAAGGCGCGATGCTTGTTATAAGTCATGATCGATCATTCCTTAAAAAAATCACGAATAAAACTTTTTGGCTTGATCGTGGGCAATTACGTACGCAATCACGTGGCTATCAATTTTTTGATGAATGGATGGATGATATCTATCGCGTTGAAGAACAAACGCTTCATAAAATGGATCAAAAAATTAAGTCTGAGCTTTTATGGTTGCGCGAAGGATTAAGCGCGCGACGCAAACGCGATCAAGGTAGATTACGTAAACTCAATAATATGCGCACAGAAAGACGAGAGCATTTACATAAAAAAGTGGGTGTTAAATTAGAAGCAAGTGAAGGTAAGCTTGGTGGCAAAGCTGTTTGTGATATTATTAAATTACATAAAAATTTTGATGATTTATGTATTGTACAGAATTTTGATTTAGAGATTCAACGTAAAGATCGCATTGGTATTGTAGGCCCTAATGGGATTGGTAAAACAAGCTTCTTAAAATTATTATTGGGTGAGCTTACCCCTGATCAAGGTAAAATAAAATGGGGTGTTGGTATTGAACCTCTTTATTTCGATCAAAAGCGAAATCAATTGAATGAGAATCTTACCTTGTGGGAAACATTGTGTCCTACAGGTGGTGATTATGTTTCCATTAGTGGTAAGCCAAAACATGTGGTCGGGTACTTAAAAGATTTTTTATTTGATGAAAAACAAGCCCATCATTATGTTAAAACCCTTTCGGGTGGTGAAAAAAACAGACTTCTTTTAGCCAAACTTTTTACGCAACCCAGTAATATCATTATTCTAGATGAGCCCACTAATGATTTGGATATGGAGACACTCGATCTTTTGGAAGAGATGATCGCTAATTATGAAGGAACTATTATTATCGTTAGTCATGATCGTGACTTCTTAGATCAAACAACGACCTATTTATTAGCTTTTGAAGGTAAAGGCAAAATATCCATTTTTGTAGGTGGATATAGCGATTATTTACAAAAGAAAACTGATGCTGAAAAATTAATAATATCAAAGGAAAAAGCGTCAAAGCAAAAACCAACTGAAAAAAAAGAAAATGTGCAGCAAAGCCCAAAAGTTAAATTAAGTTATAATGACCAACGAGATCTTAAAGAATTACCTGGTAAAATCGACCAATTAAATATTTCAATAAAAACACTTGAGAAAAAACTTCAAGATCCGTATCTTTATAGCAGCAATCCAACCCTATTTGCTGAAATAAGCGTACAATTAGAAAAAGCACAAAAACAAGCACATGACGCTGAAGAAAGATTGCTCCATTTATTAATTTTAGAAGAAGAGCTTCATAAAAAGTGAAACCCCTTGATATAATATCGGCAATTTGTGTAATTGGACTTTGGGCCGGTAATTTTGTTGCGGCAAAATACATGCTTAATTATTGGCCACCTTTTTTTATGTCGGCTATTCGTTTTGGTGTGGTGGCTGTTTTACTTTTGCCTTTTGCTAAAATCCCCTATGGTGCTTTTAAAAAAATTTTTTATTTATCCTTTACTTTGGGTATTTTGCATTTTGGATTGATTATGGTTGGTTTAAAAGGCTTGGATGCTTCAACTTCCACCATTGCTGTCCAAGCGGGCGTACCTTTTAGTGTATTGCTTGCAAGTATTGTGCTAAAAGAAAAATTATATGCACATCAAATTGTAGGTATTTGTATTTCTTTTATTGGCTTTCTTGTATTGGTGGGTGAACCACAAATTTTTTCAAGATTAGGACCATTCTTAATTGTGGTTGCTGCAGCATTCTTTTGGGCTATTGCCAATCTTCAATCACGTGGTCTTAAAGATATCAGTGGGTTTACACTTAATGCTTGGTTTGCACTTTTTACCATGCCTGAATTGTTGCTTGTAAGCTTTGTAACTGAAGATGGACAAATGGAAGGGTTATTGGAAGCAGATTTAACAACATATTTTTGTTTAATGTATACCGTTGTGATGTCAACTATTGTAGCTTACGGCATGTGGTATCGATTGTTATCGAAATATCCCGTAACACAAGTGGCACCTTTTAATATGCTCAGCCCTTTTTTTGGCGCCCTTTTTGGTGTTTTGTTTTACAATGAATCAATGACATGGTTAAAAATTATAGGCGCTGTTGTAATTGTTGCAGGTGTGTCAGTTCTTGTGTTTTATAAACCGAAATCAAGCAAAATAAAAACATGAATATTTAATTGCTTTGTTATCCGTTTTTTATAACAACTATAAATAGAATTTTTAGCAGAAAACAGGGCGGCGCTCGCCCACAATCTTACCAGCCTGATTTACGATTTTAGGATGAAGAAAATGACTCAGTGCAGATTGGGCATTATCTGACAATAAACCAAGTTGCTGTAACAAAGCACCACAAGCAATCTCTGCACTAGAAACGGACCCATCACTAATTTTAAGCGCAGCACCATAGCCTAAAGAAGGAATGATCGCTATATAAACACCCTCTACGCCGCCTTTGATAATTATTTCACCTTGAGTTGCCTCAATAAGAGTTGTATCAAATCTATTCTCCCCTGCAAGCATTTTTGGATTTTGTTGAATAGCTTTTATCATTTTTCGAATAGCATCCATTCTTTTTGGAGGAAGCCCTTCAGGATTTGCAAATTTAGCCATTGCTAAAGCAAGATTTTTTAAAGGAAATCCATAAACAGGAATACCACAGCCATCGATGCCCGTGGGAACAGAACTAAGATCGATTTCTGCCATTTCAGATATTGTGGTTTCAACGCGTTTTTGTACCAAATGATTTCGTTCGATATAATCTTTAAGTGGTTCTTTCATATAAAGAGCCGTCGAGAGAAATCCTGTGTGATTGCCTGAACATGGATGATCGAGTGTTGTAATTGGTCCCCCACATAAAGCTTCGGATTCAGATTTACCCATTGAATGGTAAATACCACATTCAAGATCTGAAGAGGAGAGTCCTAAACGTTTAAGCCAAGCGTTAACGGACTCTATGTGCTCACGCGCACTTGAATGTGAGGCACAAGCTAAAGTTATTTCTTTATCGCTGATATTAAAAGCGTTTACGGCACCTGTTTCAATCAATGGTAATGCTTGCAATAATTTCAAAGCTGAACGTGCATAGACCTTTTTGTCAGGATCTCCCCAAGACTTGATAATTGAACCCTTGGCGTTCATAATTACCATTGATCCACGATGATAACTTTCAACCATGCCACCACGGATAACTTCAACTAGGATTGGGTCTTGCGGTGTCATTTATTAATTTCCTTCTTCGATCGTCATGTCCCCTAAACACTATATCAGGATCTTGGTCTGTTGTAAGCATTGCCGAGTCGATTTGCTTGCAATGTCGTTCTCGATATGTAATAAATGCAGAAATATTGTTAAAATTTCATACATTTGGATTCATTCATGAAAAGAGTATTAATTACTGGTGCAGCAGGCCGGATTGGGAAAGTGCTTAGTGCAGGGTTGAGCGATGCAAATTTTTTTTTGCGCCTTTGTGATATTAATCCAATTACGCCAGATAATACTAACCAAGAAGCTATCCAACTAGATATTCAAGATTTAACAAATTTAGAAACAGCTATGCAAGGCATAGATTGTGTCGTCCATATGGCTGGTATTGCGCATGAAGATAATTGGAATAATATCTTATCAGTAAACATTACTGGAACTTATAACGTTTTTGAAGCGGCTCGCTTGGCAGGGGTTAAAAGAGTTATTTTTGCAAGCTCGAATCATGCTGTTGGGTTTTACAAAAAGCAACATACTTTAACAAGTGATGTTCTTCCACGTCCCGACAGTCTTTATGGCGTTAGCAAAGTATTTGGAGAGGCATTAGGTCGCCTTTATGCAGACAAGCATGGGCTTAGCGTCGCTTGCCTTCGAATTGGCTCTTTTATGGAAAAGCCTACTCAGCCAAGACATTTGAGAACTTGGGTAAGTCATCAGGATATGGTTCGCTTGGTTCGCTCTTGTATTGATGCTCCAAATTATCATTATGTGACGCTTTACGCTGTTTCAGCAAATACCCAAAGCAATTGGGAAAACACGTTAGAGGGTCAGTCTATTGCAGAAACCTTGAAATTTTATCCTCAAGATAATGCTGAACTTTTTGCAAATGAGATTGAATTTCGTCAAGAAACAGAAGATAAAACCACCGATGAATTCCATGGTGGCGCCATGTGCAGTAATAATTTTAGTGGTGACCCTAGGTGCACCAAATAATTTTAAGTGAACCTGGGGCTGCATAAACATGAGTTCAATTATTAAATATCCATCACCCAATTTTAATGAAAGACCAAAAAACGCTCAAATTTCTTTGATAATTCTCCATTATACCGAAATGGCCCCTGTTCAGGGGGCTATTGATCGTTTGTGTGATCCTGAAGCAAAAGTAAGTGCTCATTATTTAATTGAACAAAATGGTCAAATATATCAACTTATTGAGGATAAACACCGCGCTTGGCATGCAGGTATTTCATCATGGCAAGGATGTGAAGATGTCAATAATATCTCGATCGGTATTGAATTAGATCATCCAGGACATATATCGTCAGCGCCTTATCCTAAAATATTAATGGCGTCATTGTTAAAATTGATTAAATTTCTTTGTGTAAAACACAAGATTAATAAAAAACAAATTTGGGGACATTCGGATATTGCGCCTGATCGTAAAATTGATCCTGGTGAATTTTTTGATTGGCAATTTTTAGCGCAACATGGTTTTGGGATGTGGTTTGAAGAACAGGATGTTAATGATTTAATCATGGATAAGCAACAAGCGATTGTTTGGCTTCAACAAATCGGATATGAAGTTGATGAATCTCAATCTTTAGAAAATGTTATAAAAGCTTTTCAGCGTCATTTTTATCAAGAAAATATCACAGGTGCATTAGATCTTAAAACTTATTGTCGATTGGGTCTTTTAATTCAACAAAACTTTCGTTAAACTTTTAGATAAAGATTATACTTAGTGACCTCCCGGATAAATGAGGAGGTAATAATGAGGCAAATTGCCAAAAGAAGTGGGGAAATACCATGAAAAAGCTTTATATAACCCTTTTAACGGGTCTCTTTTGCGCGAGCTTTTCAACAAATTCATTTTCATATGAGCGTTATGCACTTGATAAAGTGTTAATGACTAAAAAATGTGCGACAAGTTATCAAACCTGTGATTTAAAACGCGCTGATTTACGTGGGCGTAAGCTCAATAAACTTTATGCAAGACGTGCCAAAATGTCCGGAGCGCAATTACAATATGCAAATCTTAGGGGTGCCGATTTAAGACATGCTCATCTAGATTTTGCTAATTTAGCAGGTGCAGATTTAACAAATGCTGATTTGCGTGGTGCATATTTACATGATGCTAATCTATCAGGTGCTATTTTCAAAGGTGCATTACTTGATAAAGCTAATCTTCGTAAAGTAGACGCACGTGATGCCCATTTCAAAAACGCTAAAATACGTAAAGCCAATCTCAATCATGGTGATTTCAGAGACGCTGATTTTACAGGTGTCAATATGCGCCGCACAAAACAACATGGTTCGAATTTTAGAGGTGCTGTTTTTAAAGGCACAAGGCAACATCAAATTCATCAACCGCACAACACATTATTTGATCCTTCCAAAAAACGTGTTCATGTACCAGTACATGTTAGATTAGTGCACGCAATACACAGACAAAAACAGTAATAAATAATTTTATTACTAAATAATTTTTTCTGGTTTAAAGCGTTCGTTTTTCGAACGCTTTTTTATTTATAGCGATAGACATTGGAAGGATACATCGTCATGCCTTGCTCATGTATATAAGGATACACTTCGCTCGTTGTTCCTTGTCTACTCCTCAAGTCTATTGACTATAGCTAAGTTTTATGTGTAATGCGTTGAATCTTAAATCGTTAAAATGCAATCCTTTGAAATTTCCTTAGAAACGAAATTTAGTCAGTTTAAATATTAAATTTATCAAATAGGCTTAGGTCTTGCTTCCTGTCTTTTTAATATTTTTTAGCTCGGCTAAAATAACTCAGATTTCAATTTTATATGTTTTATTAAATTGATATTATTGGCATATCTCTCTAGATCCTTGCTCACGCACGACACAAATATGTGGCAAAGTTTAGAAAGAGAATTAAACAGCGTGTGTTTAAATGCATGAATCTAAAACACGAACCTAATGACGCATTTGCCCATAAACTGGGTTATTAAAAAGGCCCTTTTGAAGGCCTCACAAAAAGGGAGAGCATAATGGCTAAAAATCAGACACCAACCCAAAATAATAATGTTTCTGCGCCTAAGAAAAGTGACAAAAAGAAAGTTGCTCTTGCTCTACAAGGTGGCGGTGCTCATGGTGCTTTTACCTGGGGTGTTTTAGATCGTTTATTTGAAGATGGACGTTTTGAAATTGAAGGCCTAAGTGGAACGAGCGCTGGTGGTATGAATGCTGTTGCTGCGGCCCAAGGGCTTGTTAAAGGTGGCAATCAAGGGGCACGTGATTCACTCAATCATTTTTGGGAAAAAATTAGTGAATCTTCACGTCATAGCCCTTTAAAACCAGGTCCTATTGATCGTTTCCAAGGTAAATGGACGATGAATCAATCACCTTTTTTTGTTGCTTTCGAATATATGACACGGATGTTTTCGCCTTATGAATTCAACCCCTTTGATACAAACCCTTTACGTGATGTCGTTAAAGAGCTTTTTGATTTTCCACTCTTAAACAAGACAATCTTTCCTAAAGTCTTTTTAGCGGCAACCCATGTCTACACGGGTAAAGTCAAAGTTTTTGGGAATGAAGATTTAAAACCTGAATGTGTTTTAGCATCAGCTTGCTTGCCTTTCTTACACCGTGCTGTTGACGTTGATGGTGAATTTTATTGGGATGGTGGTTTTATCGGTAATCCTGTTTTATTTCCATTAATCGACAATTGCCCCACATCAGATATTATTCTTGTTCGTATCAATCCTATAACACGTCCAACTTTACCAACACATGCGCGTGATATTCTTGATCGATTAAATGAAATCACCAGTAATGCATCCATGATTCGTGAAATGCGGGCAATTGCCTTTATCACCAAATTAATCGATGACGGTAAAATTACCGATGGTTCTTTAAAACGTTTATTTATGCACGATATTGCTGCTGAAGACGAATTCCAACAACTTGGTTTTTCAAGTAAACTAAATGCTGAATGGGATTTCTTAACGCATCTTAAAGAAGTTGGTCGTAATGTCACCGATGCATGGATCAAAAAGAATTTTGATAAAATTGGCAAAGAATCGTCAGGCAACATTTACGAAGAATTCATGTGATAATTATAATGTGTTTGCTTTTATTGTCGATAGACTTGAGAAGCAAACAAGGAATGAGGAGCGAAGTGTAGTTTCTTCCTGCATGAGAAATGAATGACGCTCTATTAACCAAAATGGAAAATACTATAATTGACACTTTGCCACCTTTTGCGTGTCGTGTACATTTCCTATTGAATTAAAATCATATCATTTAATTCAATAGGATAGCCCTGGTTTTTTTTTGTCTGGCAGATTGAGGCTTTTTATGTGAGAAACGATTAACGCTCACATTTAAATGAGAATTTTTTCCCTCACTTACACAAACTTAGCAGTTTTTAATCCGTATATCCTTTAGCAAGGTTTTTCTTGCAGATATCGATAAAAGTACTTTTGTTTACTCCTTTATGAAGTGTACTTTTGTATGGTTTTTCGCCTTTTTTTGTAAGTTTTTCATATATATTATTCGTCGTAGCAACGCCACTCGTTACAGATTGCCATATATCCGAACACCTATCTGCAAAAGCATTAAGTGATATGAATAGACTTCTTTCGAAACTCTACTACTGTGGCCGATTGATGCGTCGTTTCGGTACTCAGATCCTCATGTATGAAGAATACACTGCGGTCTTGCGTGCCGAATCTTCTATCACTCGCCTCATATTAGCGAGTTTCGAAAGAAGTCTAATGTAAAAAAAGAAAGTAGAATAGCTGTTTTTTTCATGATTTCCTCCTACATGTTTATACCTATAATTCTATCAGATTGCACAATAAAAAAAGAATAAAACAAATAAATATTATTATTAAATAAAATTTATATTTAAATATATCGTCAATATTTTTCAATTAAGAAAAGTTAACTATATAATAAAATTATTTTTAATATTTTGTCTTATAAAATAGCTTAGAATGCATTTGCTGTCACTTATAGGTAATGATATGGAAGCAGAGAGCTAGGGTGCATTGCTGCTTTTGAAGTAGTGTGAAATATCAATAAACTCTAAAAGTGACGACATAGAAATGAGAGAAATTTCTCTCATTTTATGTTTAACTTGAAAATATAAATATAATTCGTTATAAGATTACAAACATACACAGTAGTAATTGGGATCAAAAATGCGAATTTTAGGGGCACTCGCTGGCGGCGCTCATGGTGGCGCTGAAACTTTTTATACGAGATTGATGATTGCATTACATGAATCTGGTATTCAAACACATGCTATTTTACGTCCTTTTGATGCGCGTATTGAACAATTTAAAGAAAAAAACTTACCTTATACAGCGGCACCTTTTGGTGGTCTGTTTGATTTTCAAACAAAACGAATTTTTAAAGAGCAAATAAAAAAAATTGATCCTCAGATTGTTTTAACTTTTATGAATCGTGCCACTGCAAAATGTCCGCGTAGTAAAAATGATAATTTTGTTCAATTGGCTAGATTAGGTGGTTATTATAATTTAAAATATTACAAAAAAGCTGATTATCTCATAGCGCTAACGCATGATATTTATGATTATATTATTCAAAATGGATGGCCAAAAGAAAAAGTACATTATTTGCCTAATTTTGCTGTTCAGATACCCGGCACCCCCATTAAGCGTCAAGATCTTGATACACCTGACGATGTGCCTCTTCTTGTCACTTTAGCGCGCCTCCATGACGCAAAAGCCATTGATGTGTTGCTACACGCCATGATCCAGGTAAAAGGTGCCTACCTATGGATTGCGGGCGAAGGTCCTCTACGTCAAGAACTTGAATCACTCATGAATTCTTTAGGATTGCAAAATCGAGTTCGCTTTTTAGGCTGGCGTCAAGATATTCCTGATTTAATTGCAACATCCGATATGGTTGTATTTCCATCCCGTTACGAGCCACATGGAACAGTTGTCCTTGAAGCATGGATGCATGAACGACCACTTATTGCTGCAGCAAGTAAAGGCCCTGCAGGTCTTGTAAATGATGGCGAAAATGGTCTTTTAGTTCCCATAAATGACGCGGATTCACTTGCAAAAGCAATTCAAAAAGTATTAAATTCTTCAGAACTCGCCGCTAATTTAGTAATTCAGGGCAAAGAAACTTACACAAAACACCATTCTCAAAAAGCAGTTTTATCGCAATACACTGAATTCTTTCAAAAAGTTGTTCAAAAGACTTCGTAAATCTTGACAATAAGCCATTGAAATGGTTTAATATTATATTAACGCTCTAAAAAGACTGGAATTTTTTTTTAGAACATTTTATAATAAATAAAAACATCCTCTTAATGATAAGCATTAAAAAGATGAATGGAGGAACAAAAATTGACAAGATCAGAGCTTATTTCAAAACTGTCGAAAATTAATCCGCAACTCTATCAACAAGACTTAGAAAAAGTTGTGGTAACTATTTTTGATGAAATCATGTCAGCCCTTGCACGCGGTGATCGTGTTGAGCTTCGTGGTTTTGGCACTTTTTCAGTTAAAACGCGTGAAGCGCGTCTTGCACGCAATCCACGCACAGGTGAATCTGTTAAAGTAAAACCCAAAGCGACGCCGGCTTTTAGAATGGGTAAAGAATTGCGTGAAAGATTAAACAGTAAGTAATTCAAAATATAAAAGAATTACCGCAATGGTCTGTGACTGTGAGGTTCTTTTGAGCTATGGGTTTTTATGTTTTAAAAGTATTATATTTGTGCCAAAAGGATGAGTTGTAAAATTCACATATGATTATCCATATGTAATCAAACTTTTTTAATTTGGCAATTTGTTATTGGCTTTTTATTCAGAAAAAACTGTATGTTGCTCTTAGCTTCAAGTGGCTAAATGAAATTGTTTAATTGTATATACCACTCTTGTTTCAAATTGTGGGGGTCGTCAGATTTCGGGATTCATCATGTTGATGTGTGAAAAGCTACACTCCGCATTTCGAAACAATTCAGGTGTAGTCGAGAACTATCTATGGGACAAAAATGAAATCAAGCCCATTTTTAACTATCCCGCTCTCACACTCTGCAACTTATTTCTAAGAAGTGAAAATACTTTTTTACCAAAAGTCCTTCAAAAAAAAGATTTTTTTCATCTCTCTTCTGTGGGCTAATCTGTAGACACATCTTTTGCAAGGAGCCAACCATTAAGGGTGCTATCAAATTTTTTAAGGCCGCACCTCATCGTAATGGGCCCCGCCTTACTA
>JAUYSY010000093.1 GCA_030696155.1 Alphaproteobacteria bacterium
TACTCAAAAACAAATGGATGTGGCCATGAAACTCGCACAAATGGGACCTGAATTTGCAAAAACACAACAAGAAATGCAAAACCAACCCATTGTTGATATCTATATCGAAATGTTGGAAGAAGCAAAAAAACAAGGCCTTAAATCACCTAAAATTGATGAAATGATCAATAGCATGAAGACAGCTGGGAAATAAGCCATCTTATTTGAGCTATTTTAAGGGAGGTTTTTGTACCTCCCTTTTTTATTTTTCACACTATGTTATGCTTATATAATGCGTTGATTAAATCTTATATAGTCGATAGACATTGGAATGATACGCCGTCACGTTTTACTCATGCAGGGATGCACTTCGCTCGGTGTTTCTTGTCTGCTTCTCAAGTCTATTGACTGTATGTAACTAGGAGAATGGACGATGTTTAAAAAAATAATCATTATGCCTTTTGTCTTCTTAAGTATCGCATCAATAAGTGACGCATTTAAAATTCAGCTGCCAGAAATTGTGCGTAATGAACAATTTTTACCCTTGAAAACGGATTTATTTTTAGAAATACAAGAAATTGAAGCTAGGAAACTCAATAAGAATGTCCTTTTTATAACACCTGAAAATTGGGATCACTTTGAACGTTTGTTTGTTGAATATCAATCAAATTCAGAGGATTGGATTTCACCTTTTGACAAATCAAATTGTCGAGAAATTATATTTTTCACAACGATGTTAGATATTGCCAGAATGCACTTAACATCCAATCATATTGATTTTTTACCTATATTATTACCTAATTTGCGCGCTTTATCCTTAAGAGAATATTGTGCTCAAAATGACCTTATTATGGCCATTGCAAAAATTGAAACATTAGAAGAAATCGATCTTTGGCAAAATCATGCAACCAAAGAAGGTGTTAAAGAATTAGCTTTATTGCCTAATTTAAAAAAATTGAATCTTGGGTTTAATGATATGCATCACACTTCTCTTTCTTTTGAAGAAATAAGAAAAGTGAATAATTACGTTCAATCACTCGAGGACGATTTATTGGCACTAAATCAAAACGTAACACCTTTATCAAATATAGAAGAAATGCGAAAAAAAGTGCTTAATGAAGAAATAGAGCAATTAAAACAAACTGCTATTGAAGCATTATCAAAAAACAACTCACTTCAAGAATTAGATTTAACAGGTACACAGGTAACCAAAGAAGAGCTTAAAATTATAGCAAATATGAACAAGCTTAAACGATTAAATCTTACAGCGAATTATCTTCAAAACCAAGGTGCTGAAATTATTGCTGGAATGAAGCATTTAGAAAATTTGAATGTTACTGGCAATAAAATTTCGGATATTGGTATTAATTCATTGTGCCTAATGCACGATCTTAAAAAATTAGATCTATCACGTAATCAGTTTTCAGATGCTGGTGAAACCGAGCTTTCTAGAATGCATTGGTTAAGAAAGTTAAAGATTTCAGAAAACGATTTTGTTGAAAACGATTTCATTCATGTTCGCAAAATGCCTGAAACGTTAGTTATAGGATTGGATGATCAAGGGGATTGATTGTAGGCGAAGTTACAAAACCGTCTGAAGATTGAATATAAAAAAACCTAGCCCCGTAGGGCTAGGCTTAACAGTCTGAAAGCAATAGATTACTTTACAACTACTAAATTAACAGCAGCTGTTTTACCTTTGCGATCTTGGGCCAATTCATATTGAATACGTTGCCCTTCTAATAGTGTTTTAAGACCAGCATGTTCGACTTTAGAAATGTGAACAAAGACGTCTTGTGATCCATCTTCGGGAGAAATAAAACCATAACCCTTTTGTGGATTAAACCATTTAACAGTACCGACAGCCATAAAAACTCCTTTGGCTTAACTTAGGTGAAGAAAGCTACCGACGCCAAAGAGGTAGAAAACATGGTCTTAAAACACGTGCTTCCAAACGAAAAATCGTAATACTATGGTGCCAATAGGGAGAATATGAGATTTAGGTGAACATCGTAACGTTACACTCAAGCCTTACACACTCTAAAATAATGCTACCTCAATTACTATCCAAACTGCAAGAGAATTATCCAACAAAATAGAAAAACATGAAAAAAAAGTTTATTTTGTTAAAAATAGAGGTATTTTTAGAGTTGATGCTGTCATTTTTACAACGATGCTTTATAAAATTAGCATTGTTAGACCTATGCCGCTCTTATTTCAAGCCATGAAGATCGTTGGATTTCGAGACATCACAATGCTTAGATATGATAAATAGGTTTTCATTGCGCAACATTTATATTTTGATCTGCATATTAAAACAATTTGAGTGTGGAATTAAGTGTATTTTAAAATGCAGTCTTATTGATATAAAAGTTATTTTACATCATTTTTAGAGTATAAATTAGTTGCTATAGATTAGGTAAATGTCTGTAAGTTTTTGATTATACACATTGCGCTTAGAGGAAAGGATGATGCTTTCTTTTAATTTTAAAAAATATTTTTCCCAAATTAAAAAACATGCATTTTGTTCTCTTTTTGTTCTTTTCTTTGTCCTTGGATTTTGTTAGTATCTTTTGTATGATGTCGAGGTTGTTGTCATGTTTAAAAAAATATGGAAAACGTAGACATAAAGTTGTAAAAGCGAGGTCATTATGGACAAACAAAAAGCACTAGATTCTGCATTAAGCCAAATTGAAAAAGCCTTTGGTAAAGGGTCGATTATGCGGTTAGGGCAGCAAGAAAGTGCTGTTGATGTTGATGCGATTTCAACTGGATCGTTAAGTCTAGATCTTGCTCTAGGTATTGGCGGCTTACCACGTGGTCGCATTGTAGAAATATACGGACCTGAAAGTTCTGGTAAAACAACACTTGCATTGCAAGTTGTAGCTGAAGCTCAAAAAACGGGTGGCATTTGTGCTTTTATTGATGCTGAACATGCATTAGACCCTCATTACGCGCGTAAATTAGGCGTGAATACAGATGAATTACTCATTTCTCAACCCGATGCTGGTGAACAAGCTTTAGAAATTGCTGATACGCTTGTACGTTCAGGATCTATTTCAGTCGTTGTTATTGATAGTGTGGCAGCTCTTGTGCCGCGTGCTGAACTTGAAGGCGAAATGGGTGATACCCATGTTGGTTTACAAGCCCGTTTAATGAGTCAAGCTTTACGTAAGTTTACGGGTTCTATTTCACGTACAGGTTGCCTTGTTATTTTCATTAACCAAATTCGACATAAAATTGGCGTGATGTTTGGTAGTCCTGAAACAACAACAGGTGGGAATGCGCTTAAGTTTTATGCCTCTGTTCGTATTGATATTCGTCGTATTGGTACTATTAAAGATAAAGAACAAGCAATTGGCAATCAAACACGCGTAAAAGTTGTTAAAAATAAAGTAGCGCCACCTTTCCGTGTTGTTGAATTTGACATTATGTTTGGTGAAGGTATTTCAAAAACAGGCGAATTGATTGATCTTGGCGTTAAAGCAGGTGTTGTAGATAAAGCGGGTGCTTGGTTCTCGTATAAAGATCAACGTGTTGGTCAGGGTCGTGAAAATGCTAAAATCTTTTTAAGAGATAATCCTCAGATTGCCGCTGAAATTGAAGCAACAATTCGCGCGAATGCCGTAAGTGTCGCAAGCACGATGTTGGGTGCTGCTTCTGCTGCGGGCGATGATTAATAAAATTTCGTAACGAAGAAATATTATTAGGGGATGTTGACATTTCATAAAGGAATTAAACAGCACATTGAAAATATACAAAATTTCGTTGTTGCGAGAATGTCTAAGTGCTTTTGCACGAGGGCGTACCCGGTAATCCATACGTTTGAATGTTGTGATAAAAAAATGAGGATTACCCCAAACAGCCTTGCTTAAACGCTCGACTATTTTCGTGATAGACGATTTTTTGTATGCTTTTCAACATATTGCATTAGATAGAGTGGGTTTTTTTATGAAATGTGGCTTCGTTTTTGGTTAATAAGGTGTTAAACATCCCTCACATAGGAAGAAACTACACTTCGCTTCTTATTCTTTCCTTTAACCAAAAGCGAAAACACTATAAAACTTGGTTCAGTCTCTATAATATTAGGGTCGTTTGTTATTAAAGACACGTTGTGTCTTTTGTGCTAAATCTCTTATCACTTGTCTTTTACCATGCGTTTTGAAAAAAGTTTGATATGGGTCTTAATTTATTTTGGTGTTTTGGGTTTAGCATTAGCTTGTTTAATTTGGGTGGGCATCATATATTCTAAAAAGTTAAGTGTCCTTTTATAGGCTTGCAGGAAACAATATTATGTTGTTTTTTGGATTGGGATGGTATACCCAAATAATCTGAAACTACCGTT
>JAUYSY010000096.1 GCA_030696155.1 Alphaproteobacteria bacterium
AAAAACCTATGATAGTGTTCGGGATGCAAAAGAGGGAATATCTACTTATATTCAATGGTATAATTACGAACGACGTCACACAGGAATTAACAAACATAGACTCTACGAGGTCATGATAGGTAAGAAAAATGCTTTAAAATGGGCGTTTTCTAAGGCTGATGGATATGTGGATAACTATAAGAAGTTATCACACATACCCACAGCCTCCACAACAGGAACAATTGGTCAAATTTACATAGAAAAAAAGGTGAACCTCTCCTCAGAAATCACTGCTTAGTGTTCTTGACTTTGGGGTTCACTATAGTGTGAGAGCTGAATACTTAAAAATGGGCTTGATTTCATTTTTTGTCCAGTAGATTCGTATATAACAAAGTTCAGTAGGCTTTTTTTATTTAGATATCTTCTTCATCTTTGGTTTCAATATCACGTTTAACACGTGGTTGATTCAAAAGTCGTGATATTTTTTCAGCTTGATCAAAGGTTGTATCAATTTTGAAATGCAAATTCGGTATATATTTCGTCTTTAATTGTTTTGCAATGACAGAGCGATAATAATGAATTTGTTTTGTTAAATCCTCAATCAATTCATCACTATTGACGCCGCCCAAGGGCATGACAAAAGCTGTTGCATTTTTAAGATCTGGGCTCACTTGGACTTCAGTAATTGTCACAGATTGTTGAAAATTGGCTTCATCCAAGAAGCCTTCTCTGATGACAATTTCAGCAAGAATGCGTCGGATTTCCTGACCGACGCGTAATTGACGTTGTGAACGTTCTTTAGGACGAGGCATTGTTAATTACTCCTAAAGTGTACGTGCGATTTCTTCGACTTCGAAACATTCAATAATATCTTTTTCTTGGATATCATTATAGTTTTCAAAAGCCATACCACATTCAAATCCTTCACGGACCTCTTTAACTTCGTCTTTGAAACGTTTAAGTGTTTTAAGTGCACCTTCATGGATCACAACGTTATCACGTAACAGACGTACTTTACCGCCACGTTTCATAATACCATCGGTCACATAACAACCTGCAATTTTACCTACTTTAGTTATGTTAAAGACTTGACGAATCTCAGCATTTCCTAAGAATTTTTCTTTAAGTGTTGGCGCTAAAAGGCCGCTAAGAATTGACTTCATATCATCTATCAAATTGTAAATGATCGAATAATAACGAATTTCGATATTATCACGGGCAGCTGATTCACGGGCTTGAGGATTCGCACGAACGTTAAAACCAATAACAATGGCATTTGAAGCACGCGCAAGCGCTACGTCAGATTCATTGATACTACCAACAGCCGCATGAAGGATGCGGGCCTTAACTTCATCAGTTGATACTTTATCAAGGCTGGTCATAATCGCTTCAAGTGATCCATGAACGTCAGATTTGATAATAAGGGGTAGATCTTTACGTTCACCCGCTGCGATTTGAGAGAACATTTGCTCTAAGCTGCCACGTGCACTTGCTGCAATTTCTTTCTCACGACGACGATGTTTACGGAATTCAGCAACTTCGCGGGCGCGCACTTCAGTTTCAACAACCATGAAATCGTCACCAGCAACAGGTGTTGCATCAAGTCCTAAAACTTCAACAGGTTTTGATGGTCCTGCTTTTTCGATTTTGCGTCCCTTATCGTCAAGAAGCGCACGAACACGACCCCATTCACAACCTGCGATGAAGGGATCACCAACACGTAAGGTTCCTTTTTGAATAAGAACGGTTGCCACAGACCCACGGCCTTTTTCTTGCTTGGCTTCAATAACAGCACCATAAGCAAGACGGTTTGGATTTGCTTTCAAATCAAGCATTTCGGCTTGAAGTAAAATGGTTTCTTCAAGGACATCAAGGTTCAGACGTTTTTTAGCGGAAACTTCAACACTTAGAATTTCACCGCCCATGCTTTCAAGGTAAATACCATGTTGCAATAATTCAGATCCAACACGTGTGGGATCAGCACCTGGGACGTCAATTTTATTTATGGCGACAATAATAGGTACATTGGCCGCTTGTGCGTGATGTATCGCTTCAATTGTTTGTTGTTTCACGCCATCATCGGCTGCAACAACAAGCACAACAATATCCGTTACGTTGGCACCACGTGCACGCATTTCAGAAAATGCTGCGTGACCAGGTGTATCAATAAACGTAATTTTTTTCGTCGAAGGCAATGTAACGGAATAGGCACCAATATGTTGAGTAATACCACCAGCTTCGCCTGCGGCAACGTCTGTTGAACGCAATGCATCAAGAAGTGATGTTTTACCGTGATCAACGTGACCCATGATGGTGACAACAGGGGCGCGTGAAAGAAGAATATCGTCTGGCATTTCTTCAAATTCTAATCCAATTTCAATATCAGATTCGCTTACACGTTTTGTTTTGTGGCCTAATTCAGTAACAATAAGTTCGGCTGTATCAGCATCAATGGCTTGATTAATCGTTGCCATAATGCCCATTTTCATCAATTCACGAATAACTGCTGTACTTCTTTCAGCCATACGATTCGCTAATTCTTGAACTGTGATCACTTCAGGAATGATAACTTCACGTACAATCTTTACTTGTTCTTGCGCTTTACCATGAAGTTTTTTGCGTTCCTTTTCACGTGAGCGTCTAATGGCCGCCATACTACGTGAGCGTGCTGCATTTTCTTCTTCTTCACTGCGAGGGCCTGTAAAGGTACGTGCTAAATTGCGTTTTGCGCCGGGGTCATAGCGTTCTTTTACTTCAACTTTTTCAGCAACTTTTTTGACACGACCACGTGCTGCATTTTCATCTTCATCAAAATCACGTGTTTTTACTGTTTTGCCCGTTTTTTCACGGTCATCTTTAGAGTCAGTTTTTTTTGCGTCAGCATCAGCAGATGGTGTAGTTGGAGTTTGTTGGCCTGAAGCTTTTTTCTCAGGCGCTTTTGCTTGTTTTGCTTTTTCTGCTTCTTGCGCATCTTTTAAGGCTTGTTCTTCAGCAGCCTTACGTTCTTCAGCAATTTTTTTCAATTGTTCATCATGCAAACGACGTTTTTTTTCTTCAGATGCGCGTGCTTCATCATCTGTACGTCGCTCATTTTCAAGATCATATTGCATTTGACGCTCTTCAGCGCGAATGGATTCTTGAAGAAGGCGCAAACGATGCGCACGTTCATCATCACTAAGGCCGCGTAAAGATGCTGCACTTAATTTTTTTTGCTCATGCAAAGGTTTTCTTTGTTGTAATGGTCTATCTGTCCGCGTTTCATATCGCGGTGCTTCAGTTTTGCCTTCAGTTTTAGGAGGCTCAGTTCTGGTCGGCGCCATTCTTGGAGGTGCTGATTTTGGTGCTTCAGTTTTTACAGGCTCAGTTTTTGAAACTTCAACTTGTGTAATTTCAACCTTAGGTGCTTCTACTTGAACAGGTTGGGGTTCTTGAATAACAGGCTGTTCTTCTTTATGAGGTGTAAAACGTTTTCGCTTTACCTCAACAGTCACAGCATTACGGCCTTTGGTCCCTCTCGTTTGAGATGTAAGATCAACAGATTTTTTAAGGCCAAGTTGCCCTTTACCTGAAAGACTTAAAACTGATTTTTTTTCATTTTGATTTTCTGTCATAAGTTATTAACTTTCTATACATTAACTAAATTCGCAGGATCTGAAAGATCTTCAATTTTTTGAAGATCATTTAAAAAAAGTGGCAATAAACCACATTGTTGCACCCCACAATAAACATAATCAGTTCCTCCAAAGATACGATTAAGCTTCTCTCTGGTAAAAAATGAAACAATTCTTAAAGTTGGATTCATTCTGACGAGCTTGCCTAAATCGCTCGCTATTGAATCTTTTGCTTTTAGCATTACAGCAACTTGTCCTTTTTTGATCCGGCTCCCTAATTTTTCGAAGCCTGCAACAATCTTGCTTTGCTTCCGCATAAGACATAAAAGATTCAAAAGGCGTTCTTCCAAAAGATGAATGACCTTGTCCAAAAGATTTGGTTCTATCTTTATAATGCCTTCAAAAAAACGATTAAATAATTTCTTTTGAATTGCGCGCGTCACATTTTGTCGATGTGCTGTTACCCAAATTCCACGCCCAGGTAACGCAATGTTAATATCTGGGGTAAGTTCACCATCAGGTGAGACCACAAACCTAAGGAGCTTTTCCTTTGGTAAAACCTCACCTGTATCAATACAGCGTCTTAAAGGTGTTTTTTCTAGATCGGTATTTTTCAAAAATGGCCTCTAAGACTATTATACGTATTAAGTTAAGCTATGTTTTATAACTATCCAAATTATGAGTCAAAATCTAGAAAGATCGAGATCCGGAACGGAATGTACCTTTTTGTACACGCGTACCGGAAGAGTAGATCTGACAACGCATTTGACCATAAAGTGGGTAATTAACTTGTTTCGTCTTGGAACCAATGCGCTCTAGCCTGCATAATAAGCTCTTCAGCTTTTTGATGGCTAAGCGTTTTAGAAGGCAGCAATTCCAATAATTCGTCTGTTGCAAGATCGCCTAAATCATCAAGAGTTTTGATGCCTTTGTTTGCGAGAAGATCAAGCACTTTTAGGCTAAGGCCTTCAAGGTTTATAAGGCGTTCATCAATACCTTTTTCTTTAAGGATATTTTGCAATTCTTCCTTTCTTTTATCTAAAAAGACGTGCGCTCTATTTTGCAATTCAGCAGCGACATCTTCATCAAAACCTTCAATGGTGGTGAGTTCAGATTGATCAACTTCTAAAATTTCTTCAACAGAGGTAAAACCTTCGGTGACGAGCAAATGCGCAATGACATCATCCACATCGAGTGCTTCGATAAATAGATGTGAACGTGTTTTAAAGTCTTCTGTACGTCGTTGTGATTCATCAGATTCTGTCACAATATCAATATGCCAGCCTGTAAGGGCAGAAGCTAATCGAACATTTTGTCCACGACGGCCAATCGCCAAACTTAATTGCTCATCAGGTACAACAACTTCAATACGATTAACATCTTCGTCTAATACAACTTTAATAGGATCAGACGGTGCCAATGCATTAATAACAAAGGTTGCCGTATCTTGCGACCAAGGCACGATATCAACTTTTTCACCTTGCAACTCTGCAACGATTGCTTGAACGCGTGATCCACGCATCCCAACGCAAGCGCCAACAGGATCAAGTGAAGAATCTTTGGAATAAACAGCAATTTTAGCACGGCTACCAGGATCACGTGCAACAGCCTTGACTTCGATTACGCCATCATAAATTTCAGGCACTTCTTGCGTGAATAATTTCGACATGAATTCAGGGCGTGTACGTGACAATAAAATTTGAAGCCCACGATGATCGATACGGACATCATAAATATAAACGCGGACGCGATCGCCTTGGCGATATGTTTCACGTGGGATCATTTCGTCACGGCGCAAAATAGCTTCAGCACGTCCTAAATCAAGAATAAGATTCCCAAAATCGATACGTTTAACGGTACCGCTGATGATTTCACCAATACGATCTTTAAATTCTTCATATTGACGGTGACGTTCAGCATCTCGCACTTTTTGAACAATAACTTGTTTTGCCGTTTGTGCAGCAATACGACCGAATTCTATTGGTGGCAAAGATTCAATGATGAAAGCGCCAATTTCAGTATTAGGATCTTTTTTACGTGCATCTTTTAACGAAATTTGTGTTTGAGACTCATCAACTTCTTCAACAACTTCCTCATAAAGAGCAAGCGAGATGTTGCCACTTTCGCGATCAATCGTCGCACGTATATCGCGTTCGTGACCGTATTTAGCACGGGCCGCTTTTTGGACAGCCATTTCCATAGCTGCAATAACTTCTTCGCGATCAATGTTTTTTTCACGCGCAACTGTGTCTGCAACCTGCAATAATTCTAAATTTATACGAGCTGTTGTCATTGTCTTAACTATTTTCTTGTTTATGTTTTGCCAAACTATGTGCAATTAACTCATCTGTTAGCAGAAGTTTTGCTCTTCTTACAAGCGAAAAAGGAAGTTCTTGCAAAACACCTTCTACCAAAATCTGAATGATATCTTCTTTCACGCCAACAAGATTACCTTGGAAACGTTTGCGACCATTTACGGTTTCAGACATCTCGACCTTAGCTTCAAAACCTTTGAAACGTTCAAAATCTTTGAGTCTAATAAGAGGGCGATCAATACCTGGAGAACTTACTTCTAGAATGTAAGCACTTTCGATCGGATCTTCAACCTCTAAAAGAGCAGAAATCGATCTGGATACGCGTGTACAATCTTCAACAGTGATGGTTTCGCCATCAAGGCGATCAATCAATATCTGAAGCGTTGGTCGTTTTAACTCTTTTATATAAGTAAGACGAACAATTTCGTAACCTAAAGGCGTAATGCTAGGTTCCAGCAAATTAATAAGCTTACGTGTTACTGCGTCAAATTCCACGATCATTCCTATGGTGAATAATTAAATTTTTCTATATTCTAAAGAATTTCTCAAAAAATACAAGTTTTCTTTGGTGATTCCAAGAATTTTATTGATTTTGTAAGATGCTTTTATAATTCATGGGGTTTGATGAATTTTAATCTAAAAGTTTATGCGCTTGATTTTTATCATTTTCAATCATTCTTAAGCCTTCTTCTTGCGTTTCAAAATTTATAAATTCTCTAATAAAGTGAGAAAGTCTGATTGTAATGGATTGTCCATAGATATTTTGGTCAAACTCTAAAATATGGGCTTCAATAAGATTTGAAGGGCGTTGTTCAAAGAAACATAATGCTTTTTTATTCATCATATTAAGATCTGGTAAATCAACGTAGCAAGCATAAATTCCAGATTGTTCTGTTCCATTGCGAACATACAGATTAGCTGTTTTCAAATTGATAAGCTCACCCAATTGTTCGCCACGTTCAACAATACCATTATATTGGTTGAATGATGCTTTGATATTGGTCGTAAACATCAAAAAAATAAAAAAGCTTAAAAAGATACGCATTTTTTCCTTGTACATAAACTTAAATCCGTATATTAATGTAAGCTGCTTTTAAAATGCATTCAAGGGTGTTATACTTCTTGTATAATGCCATAGTTTTCTGTTAAGATGTGCGACGCTTAAAAAATTCTCTGCACATAAGGGTGATTTTATGAATTTACTACAACAACTTGAAAAAGAACAAATCGAACGTCATATTGCTACACGGCCTATCCCTGTATTTCGCCCTGGGGACACATTAAAGGTGAGTCTCAAAATTATTGAAGGCACGCGTGAACGTGTTCAAAATTTTGAAGGTGTATGCATTGCGCGTAAAAATGGCGCTATGAATTCAAGCTTTACTGTCCGTAAAATGTCGCATGGCGAAGGTGTTGAGCGCGTATTTCCGCTCCATTCTCCACTCATTGAAGCGATTGAAGTTTTACGTCGTGGCGATGTACGTCGTGCGAAACTTTATTACTTGCGTGGTCGTACCGGTAAAAGTGCACGTATTCCTGAAAAAGTTACACAAAGACCTCCAAAAGGTTCTGCAATTATTGCTAAAGCAACGCCTGCTGCGGCACCTGCAGAAGCTTAGTAATTTATACTATTGACTTAGAATTAAACACCCTTCATGTTTTAGGATATGAGGGGTGTTTGTGTTTTACACTATTAATATTGCGAACTTAGTAGTTCGCATTCGTAAAATAAGATCAACAATGTCTAGAATGTCTAGGAGTCAAATATGAGCTATAATATTGCAATCGTAGGCGCTACAGGTAATGTTGGTCGCGAAATTCTTGCAACGCTTGCTGAACGTGATTTTCCTGTTAAAGAAATTCATGCGCTCGCATCTGACCGAACCTCTGGCACTCAAGTTTCTTTCGGCGATGATAAAATTCTTAAAGTTCAAAATCTTAAAGAATTTGATTTCAAGGGCATTGATATCGTTCTCTCTTCCCCTGGCAGTAAAGTTTCAGTTGAATTTGCACCTATTGCAGCACGTGCTGGCGCTGTTGTTATTGATAATACATCTGAATTTAGAATGAATCCTGATGTGCCTCTTATCGTCCCAGAAGTCAATCCTGAAGCAATGATTGATTATCCGAAACTCAATATCATAGCAAACCCGAATTGTACCACTATTCATCGTGTCGTAGCACTTAAGCCTTTACATGATTTTGCTAAAATTAAACGTATAATTGTATCGACTTACCAATCTGTTTCAGGGGCGGGTAAAGATGCTATGGATGAGCTTTTTAACCAAACAAAAGCTATTTATACAAATGCCCAACTTTACAAAGAATCATTTAAGAAACAAATCGCTTTTAATGTTATTCCTCAAATAGATAGTTTTATGCAAGATGGTCACACTAAAGAAGAATGGAAGCAAGTTGTTGAAACCCAAAAGATTTTAGATCCATCAATAAAAGTTATATCCACCTGTGTGCGTGTGCCTGTTTTTATTGGCCATGCAGAAGCCATCACGATTGAATTTGAAAACCCAATAAGTGTGAACAAAGCTAAATCGCTGCTGAAAAATGCACCTGGCATTCAAATGATCGATGAAACAAGTGAAGAAGAATTTATAACGCCTATTGAAACGGCTGGTGAAGATTTTGTTTTTGTTAGCCGTATTCGTCAAGATCCGACAGTGCCACATGGTCTTGTTTTATGGATCGTTGCAGATAATTTACGCAAAGGTGCCGCTTTGAATGCTGTTCAAATTGCTGAAATGTTAATTAAAAAATACTTAAAATAGAAAATTCTATTTAAGCTATATAATATTTTATCGGATAACAATGTTTTTTTAATTTTTTTTAATTGATTTATACTTAATAATGAAGTAAATTTTATAAAATTAATTTATTATTGGATTTATTATGATAAAAAAAATATTGCTTTTAAAGCTTATGGCTTTATGCTTCACATCTTCATTATTTTGCGATTTGCGCGAAATTGGTTATCTCAAAAATATACATAATTTGCCTTCTATAATGGAAGAAAAAGGATTTTTAGCATCAGAAACGGCAATTATTTTTGATATTGATGGGACACTTGTTGTTGAAAATGAGCCACTTTTCAATCAAGAATTGTGTAGGGAACAATCAGATCATTTGCAGGAACTTGCTGATGTTTTATGCAAGAATAAAAAAGATATTTGGGAAGATATTTCATATTTTAGAGAAAAGGAAGAAGATTGTATTCGTTTTGTTGAAGATACGATTTCAGAAACAATTCAATCGTTGCAAACGCAAAATACAACAATTTTCACCTGTACAAGATCCGTTTTTGGTTATCCTCATGATCTTCGTATCAATTTTATGAAAAAAAATAATGTTGATTTTTCGAAACCTTACATAGGGGAACATTTTGATTCAATACCTTTTTTCAATCCACAAACTTTTGGTATAAAATGTCATGATTTTGAAAAAATTAAATTTCGTGGTCATTCTTCAGCCTATGAAACAAAAAAATCAGTAATTATTGATGAGATTGTTAATACGTTAAAAAATACTAAACAAATTAAAAATATTATTTTTATTGATAATTTTATGGATGAAGTAGAAGATGTTTGTGATAATTGTAAAAGTGTTGATAATATTATTTCACTTTATTACATACGTGTGCGTGAAGATACAAAAATAGATGAGTTAGTGGCATCCTATAGAATATTTGAGCAAAAATATCTTAATTCTCCCTACGATTTTGACGATTGTAAGCAAAAACCAGCTTTTGCTGAAGTAACTCTTTTAAATAAAGAATATTCATCATCCTTTATTTCTTTTGGTTCTAAAGATCCTATTGTTTTTGATCCCAATTCCTTAACAAAAAAACCTTCTGATATTCCTAGGTTTATTGATTTTGGCGCTTCTTCAAGTAGCTCCGAAGATAAGCCGGTTTTATGGTCACCTAAAGCGATAAATCCTGCAGTAATGAAAAATCCTTTTTCTTTTATGTCACATGATTTTGGGTGGAATGTAAATCCAGATGAAGTCCCCGCTCGACCATCTTCAAATCCACTTTTGGATTTAGCTGAAAATTATTTATATGACAGTGAAGATGATTTTATCTCTGAAGAAGATAGTGAAGAAGGCGTGACAGATACAGAGGATAGCGAATCAGAGAAATCTGAATAGTTCTTTAATCTCTTGGCTCTATATGTTTGTAGTAGCTTGTCTTTCCTACATATCTGAACAAGTCGCGATATGTAGGAGGCAATTTTTAATGTGCTTTATGTTTCAAAAATAGTTTTTTATCTCGTTTTAATGCACCTATTTCGATAAGTATTCGTACAACGCCTTCTTCAGTAATGGATGGTGTGTCAAAATCATCTAACATCCATGTTGTATTATTGTTATTACCTGATAACAATAGAACTAATTGATTGTAAATAGCAGAGCGTGGATTTTGTTTCAAAAATTCATTTAGCTTGATTTGAATATACGAAATAAGGTTTGGCAAACCTACATTTGCATGGCGGTAAAATGTATCAAGAGCATCCTGTCGGCTTAAGGCAAGTAGGTTTTCGTAATAAAGTTGTGCGCTGACATCAAAAGTAACATCATGTCGTGAGCCAACTAAATCGCCAATTAAATTTCTGAGATAAAGACCTTGATGAACGCCTTGATCAACTTGATTGGCAGGTACACCACAAATTTCTGCCATTAAATCATTTGTGCCAGAAAATAAGGTTTCAACAAGATCTTGAATTGCATCATATAAAAAATTAGAGGCTTCATAGGTATCGGCGCCAGATCGTTGTATAATGGCTGCATTTAAAATTTCGCCTTTTTTTGTTTTAAGTTTTGTGTGATAGGGTAATTCAGCATAAATTTCAACGATAGCACCCGCTTTTCCATAACGACAATGGATAATGGAGCAGAGTATTTTTAAAAAAGATTCCTCTTGTGAGGATAATTTGTTGTTTGTTCCATCCGTTGAATCCAAAGATAAAATATGGTGCATAATGCATTTAAATTGTGCTGCAATTTTATGATGATGGGGTGCATTTAATAAAGTTAAAAGATCATTATTGCTATCATTTAATGTTCCTTTGTTAATTTCTTCAAATGATGATCCTGTTAAACTAAGTATAATGTTTGCAGTATCAGGATTGTTAGAGATTCGATTGTTTATTCTTTGCATTAATATATGCAATATGTTTGGATCTATTATGGGGGTTGAGTCAAAATCAATTGCAAGATTCGATAAATTTTTAAAAAATTCTGGATTTAAGCTAATTCTATAATCCAAATTTTGGCCTTTAAAATAATGCCATTCTATAAATGTGGAAAAATCAACTTGTTCTTCGCGTTTTTTTAATAGATTGCCATGGATGACGTAGGGGCTTTTGGGATCATTTGAATCATCTAGCAATATTTGTGTTCGAATGACTAATTGTATAAATTCATCATTTTCCACAAAACCTAATTGGTCATAATGGTTTTCAATAAAATCAGCGAGTATAGAAGATAAATATTGATCGTCGGATTGCAATATATTTTTCCAATGTTCTAATATATCATTTTTTGCTTTTTCGTCATTTTTGATAGATGTCCAATAATCTAACAATAAGTCAGGCAAGATACCTTTTTTATCAAAATTCGAAACATACGTATTATAATCTTTATGTTTTATGGCGTGTTCACGAATATTTTCAGGAAGACAACTAAAATAGATCATTAGTGAATAAATATTTTTTAAATAAATTTGATTTTTTAAAAAATGTTTTATATGAAATTCTTTGCTTTTTTTAAGATATTTATTTATATGATTTAATATGTGTAATAATGATAAATTGTAATCGGCTACGTTATAAATTTCTTTAATTGCGTCAGTTTGTGTGAGAAAACTTTGAAATTCTTCAATCAAAGAAAG
>JAUYSY010000106.1 GCA_030696155.1 Alphaproteobacteria bacterium
GATCGTTCGCAGCATCGCAACCGTGCTTTTGCTATGGATATGTTAAAAGCCCGCCTTTACGAACAAGAACTTCAACGACGTGAAGAAGAAGCAAGCAAAGAAGCTTCGTCGAAAACAGACATTGGTTGGGGTCATCAAATCAGATCTTATGTCTTGCATCCTTATCAAATGGTAAAAGATCTAAGAACTGGCGTTGAGATTGGTAATGCTCATGGTGTATTAGAAGGTAACATTGATGCATTTTTAGAAGCATCTTTAAGTAAGAAGCTGCAGTCAAAAACAGAGGACTAAATGCTAATTTATGAAGTGAATATAGAAATTGAACCAGATATTTATGCTGAATATAAAGAATGGATTGGGCCGCATGCTCAAGAAGTTACAATGCATAAAGGATTTCAACAAGTCGATATATTTGAAACAAATTCAGATTTAGGGAAGCCTCTTTTTGTATGCCATTATTGGCTTGATGGTCAAGATTCATTGGATGAATATTTACAAAATCATGCTCCTAAATTACGTGCTGATGCTGACAAGAAATTCGGCAGTAAAATAAAAGGCATTAGGCGCGTTTTAAAGAAAATTTAATAACGCTGATGAGTTATCTACGTGCTTACGCGAAGCACGTAGATAAAGCGATAAAGTATCAACATTGCCTATTTAATCCCATTTCATGCCGATTGGTTTTTTTCTCGCATAAAACACTTTATTTTTTTCAAGTTTACAAAACTCCATCATTTGAGCTACTTTTTGCTTAAAGGGAATTTTTTCACTTTCATTCAATTTCCCTGATTTACCCAATTGAGCAGCATCTTTTAGAAGCTGCGCTTCTTTTTCTCGATAGGTTTTCATAGCAGTATCAACAATTATTTTTTGTTCACCACTATTTGCATTTTTATTCATTACACCAAAATCATTTTGACATTTCGTTTGCACATTACGAACTTGCTCCATATATAAATCCGCATAACCAATTCCATTGAATACAAAAGCAATGGCACTTGTTAAGGTTAACATCTTAATTAATCTAGACATATTACCCTCCATTTTAACGCAATATATAATTATATTTTGCGCTATATAGGTTAATTAAATATTAAGATTTTGATTAAATTTAAAAAATAGACTTCTTTCGAAACTCGCTAATGTGAGACGAGTGATAGAAGATTCGGCGCAGAAGACCACAATGTATTCTTCATACATGAGGATCTGAGTACCGAAACAACGCATCAATCGGCCAGAGTAGTAGAGTTTCGAAAGAAGTCTAATGAATATTTAACATTGGGATAAAATGGCGATTAATTCTTCTTTATTAATTGGCTTCGATAAATAACCATTCATACCTGCTTCTAGGCATTTCTCACGATCGCCTTGCATGGCATTTGCAGTCAAAGCGATGATGGGTACACGACGTACATCACCATTTAATTTTCGAACTTGTTTTGTTGCTTCCAACCCATCCATAACAGGCATCTGCATATCCATTAAAACAAGATCATAAACATTGTTTTGAACCTGATTAAAAGCTTCCAATCCATTATGTGCAATTGTTACATCATGTCCCATTTTAGTAAGCATTGTTTTTATAACCAATTGATTCACTTCATTATCTTCAGCAACAAGTATTTTTAAATGTTGTGGCTGCATATCAAATTCATCAACATAATTACCCTTTTGTTTATGGGCTACATCTAATTTTCCAAAAACAGAAGTAAACCAAAAACGAGACCCCTTCCCTTCTTCACTTTCATACCCAATTTCACCATTCATCAAAGTCACTAAATTACGACAAATAGCCAAACCTAATCCTGAGCCACCATATTTCCGCGTAATCGATGAATCAACTTGAGAAAATTGTGCAAATAATTTCGTTTGATTTTTTTTAGAAATACCAATCCCTGTATCAATTACCTCAAAACGAATACCAAAACGATCATCAAATTCATTATGTTTTTTAACACTAATTGTAATGCACCCTTTTTCAGTAAATTTGATAGCATTTGTTACTAAATTAAGCACAACCTGACGTAAACGGGTTGGATCTCCTAAAAGAGTTGATGGAATTTCTGGATCAATTTCAATTTTAAATACTAATTTTTTTTTACCAGCAAGTTCTTGTGTTAAGACACGAACACTTTCAATTAAATCCTTAATCATAAATGGAATAATTTCTAACGTAACTTTACCTGCTTCAAGTTTTGAAATGTCTAAAATATCATTAATAATTTCCAAAAGAGTTTTTGCGGAGCTTTCAACAATACGTGCAAAAGATTGTTGCTCCTCATTCAAAGGTGTATCCAACAATAAACTAATCATCCCTAACACACCATTCATAGGCGTACGGATTTCGTGACTCATTGTTGCTAAAAAACTTGTTTTAGCTTTATTCGCTTCCTGTGCAAGATCAAGTGCTTTACGCAACTCTTCCGTTTTTGTAGAAATAATTTTTTCTTGATCTTTAAGAACTTTCTCTAATTCTTTTGTTTTATTTTCAAGTGCAGCACTAACATTTTCTAAAAGAATTTCAAGTTCTTCTTTTGAAGATTTTTTTACTTCAATAGCATTTTGAAGTTCTTGTAACATCATTTTCATTTAAGCGACCATTTTATTTTTTAAAAAATCTGTGCTCAATATATCAAAATCATTAATTTTTTTTTCAATTTTCATAAATTCAATAAAATCAGTCTTAAGTTGCGCATGCGGATTTGGTATAAGTTTCGAAGATGCGCCGATAAAAGATGAGGCGTAATGTGCATATTTCAATATGTTAGAAGTTTTAGAATCTTCACATCGTGGATTCATATGCAAAGCAACAGTTTCTACAATTTCACTCGGCAAGCCCCATATTGAAAGCAAATAAGCACCGATTTCTGCATGTGAACAGGCGTAAAGATCTTTTTCAACATCAATCAAAATAGAAGATCTTTCAATGGCTAATTTTAAAGCTTCTTCAAATTTTAAATAATAATTTTGAGCTAAAAGCAAAATACCAATTTTTAAAAGTAAGCTTGAAACAAAAACTTCTTCAACAATATCTTCTGATTCATTGCATTTAATAGCTAATTCTTTAGCAAGAAAAGCAACATTTATATTTTCTTGCCATAAAATATCTGTTGAAAACTTACCTATTTGCTTCACTTCAAATTTTTGAATCAACCCGTAAGACAAAACAAGCATTTTAAGTGTATCAATGCCAAGTACATGAATCGCTTGATTCAAATTTGTGACACGCCAATTCAAACTAAAAAATGCAGAATTCACCATTTGAAGGATTTTAGCTGCAAGCGCTACATCATTCGAAATAATACCAACTATTGTATTAACATTCACATTTTTTTGTTCTAATATATGATTTAATTTTAAATAAGTATACGGCATAGACGGGATATTTTGTATGCCATTTATTATTTTAATAATATCAGGATTATTTAATATCAATTTATTTTTCATTGCACGTTCAATAAAATCAGTAAAAGTTTTATGATCACATGGCTTTGCTAAAAATAAATGCGTTGTCGAAACAAGTTTAAAAGCGGAATCTTGGTCGCATTGACCTGACAAAACAATGCGAATAATATCTGGATGTTTCGTATATACATGGTTCAATAATTCAGAACCATTCATCACTGGCATTTTTATATCTGAAACAATAACGTCAAATTTCTGTTCATCAATTAATTCAAGTGCCTTTTGACCATTTTCTGCATAACACAAATCCCAATCTGGCTTTTGTGTCCATAACACCCTTTTAAGCCCTTGATATACCTTCGGCTGATTATCAACGATTAGAATTTTAATACCCAAACGCTTCCCCAAATAATGTTACATATTATTTATATTAGATTTAATAACACGATATTAAAATCAACATTACTTACATAATCAGCTAATATTTTTGTATAAACTCAATAAGTTACCATAAACCTATTGTAAGTAATCATCAAAACAACTTGTTCCCAATTGATCAAAAGAAATATCCTTAAGACAATTCTCAATGTATAACAATCTTTCAGCTGTAATATTTTTCTGTCTTAATGTTGATATGTAATAGCCCACTTCTGAATAAAGGTAATTAATATACCTTGGAATTTCAATACTATATTGCTGATAAAAACTATATTTACTAGAAAAATTATCCTCCAAATCTATTGATATAGAATCAAAATCAATAAAAGAAACACTCCAATTGCGAACATCTATCATAATGTTGTCTGGATTTAGGTCTTCATGCCATATCTTTTTTGTATATAGCTCTTTCAACGAAAGAAGAAGATTTTTAACCAGTAAATCAATGACTTCTGGTGTGCATTTTTCTCTTATTTTTAAAAAATTTGTGATAGGGACCCCATCAATTAAGTCAATTGCAATATAATTGTGTCCATTTATTATTATTATTTCGTAAAATCTATTTAATTTTTCCAATCCATTGATTTCACGGCTGGGATCATTAATGTGCTTAAATGCGTAGAAATTCTTTGTTTCTATATTTTGTCCTAAAAGAACATTTAAATTCGATTTAGTGCTTCCTAAAGCAGATTGAATATCAACTGCATAAGAACCGAATATCTCAACATTTTCAGGCTTATTCAATTCCGATACTGCCAAGCAACCATGCTTTTTAAAGAACGCCAAGCTTGAAGAAGACATTTTTGGTGTTGTAAACTCAGAAAGCCCATGAACAAAATTTATTTTCCTCTCGTTAACTAAAGAAGAAGATTCTAAAAGATTAGGTTGTTGCCCTTTATACATAGCATCAGAAAAAGACACAATCGTAAGAAAAGAAAAAGAACAAAAAAAATATTTTTTAAACACATCAGACTCCAGTCCACCATTTTAATTTACATAATCTCTAGTCTTTATAAAATAACATGTCAACAAAATATAATAATGATTTCTTAATATGAATAAAGTTAAAGAAAAACAACAAGCCCATCATAACAAGGCTCTACATTTTTAGGTAAAATCTTTAAAAGCGCTTCATAATCAAGCTCTTCACTCATATGCGTCAAATAAGCTTGCTCTGGTTTAATACGCTCAATCCAAGAAAGTGCGACATCTAACGATGCATGCGTTGGGTGCTCACTCATGCGAATGCAATCAACAACCCAAATTTTAATGCCTTCCAATTGTTGAAAGGCTGTTTCATCCAAACGCATCACATCGGTAGAATACGCAAAATCATCAATGCGAAAACCTAAGGATGATGTATAGCCATGATCTTGATCAATAGGGATAATATCGAATATACCATGACTAAAATTTCCAATTATTTCATGCGGGATAAGTACAGGCTTAAAAAACATTCCTTCAATAAAATTAGGCGTAAAAGCATATGCGAATGACTCCATAATTTCTTTCAGCGCTTTTGGGTCAGCATAAATATCTAAAGGTTGTGATCTGTTCCTGCAAATAGCACGTAAATCATTGAGTCCATGAATATGGTCAGCGTGGGCATGTGTATATAAAACCGCATCAAAAGTGCCTATATTTTCACGCAATAATTGGGTGCGCAAATCAGGCGAGGAATCAATTAAAAGCCTCTGCCCTTCTTTTTCAACAATAATAGAAGCACGCGTTCGATAATTTTTAGGATTAGTGGGATCACATTGTCCCCAATGATTCCCAATAATGGGCACACCCATAGATCCACCACAGCCTAAAATTGTAACTTTCAGTGTCATCTAGGAATCTTCTGAAATAAATCAAAATAATTTTTGGTCGTCTGTTCTGCAACTTTAGAAAGCGCACAATCTTTTAATTCGGCAATGGCTTCTGCAACATGCACAACAAAAGAAGGCTCGTTACGTTTGCCACGATGTGGAATGGGCGCAAGATATGGGGAATCTGTTTCAATAAGCAAGCGCTCTAACGGTAAATTTTTAACAATTTCACGTAATTCCAATGCTTTTTTAAACGTTGCAATGCCTGAAATCGAAATATAAAAACCTAATTTAAGCACTTCGTCTGCAAATTCTTTGCTCGCTGTAAAACAATGAATAAGACCTTTGAAAGTACCTATTGCCATTTCTTCTTGTAAAATGCGTAAGCAATCATCATCGGCATCACGTGTATGCACAATTAAAGGCAAATCAAAATCACGCGCGACTTTAATATGAAGTCTAAAAAGTTGTTGCTGTAACTCCTTGGGACTATGCTCATAAAAATAATCAAGCCCTGTTTCACCAATCCCAATTACTTTTGGATGTTTAGCACCATTTGCCAAATCTTCATACGTTGCATCTTTTTCTTTTTCTGCATCATGCGGATGAATGCCTATGGTTGCATAAATAAAAGGAACTTTTTCTGCAATCTTTAACGTATTCGGAAAATTCTTTAGTGACGTACCGATTGTTGTCATATGCGTCACACCAACATTTTGTGCACGCTCTATGATCGCATCAAACTCTGCTTGGAATTCGTCATAATCTAAATGACAATGGCTATCGACAAACTGAAGTACACTCATGCTGCCTCCTCTACAAATCTTGGAAACAACACATTCGGTTGAGGCAAATCAACACCTGAAACAAGCGCACTTAATATATGTGCAAAATCTCTATATTCAGATTTTACACCAACAAGATCTAATATTTGGTTTGCTGTTTTAGGTATAAAAGGTTGGACTAACAAACCAACGACACGAATAGTCTCGCATAATGTATAAAGAACAGTTTCCATACGCTTAAGATCTGTTTTTTTTAAGCCCCATGGCGCTTGCTCGTCAATATAACGATTTGCATCGCCAATAACTTCCCAAATTTGATCCAAGGCTTTATGAAATCCCCAATGCCAAAATTCATGTCTTACTTGTTCTAATGTTTTATAGGCTTTTTCAATGAGTGCCGAATCTTGAGGCAGCAATGTTCCTTTTTCAGGCACTTTTTGCGCACAATTTTTTGACACTTGCACCAGAACACGTTGTACTAAATTTCCTAAATCATTAGCGAGCTCTGAATTCATCCGCTTTACAACAGCCTGATGACTAAAATTCCCATCATTCCCAAAGGACACTTCACGCATTAAAAAATAACGTGTTTGGTCCAAACCATATTTTTCAATTAAATCAAAAGGATTGATCACATTTCCTAAGGATTTAGATATCTTCTCGCCTTCATTTGTCCACCAACCATGGGCAACAATTTGTTTGGGTGGCATAAGATCAGCTGCCATCAAAAAAGCAGGCCAATACACAGCATGAAAACGAAGAATATCTTTACCCATCACATGATGTGCATTAGCCCAAAAATCTTGTTGCCAATTTTCATTGGGATAGTCCAAAGCCGTAATATAATTGGTTAACGCATCAAACCAGACATACATGACATGCGTTGGATCATTCGGTACGGGAATCCCCCATTTAAATGTCGTCCGAGAAACTGCTAAATCTTTTAATCCACCACGCACAAAAGATAAAACTTCATTACCACGCGATCTAGGATGCATAAAATCCGGGTGTTTTTCATAAAATTCAAGAAGCCTATCCTGCCACGCGGATAATCTAAAGAAATAGCAAGGTTCTTCAACCCATTCTACAGGTGCACCTGTTGGGGCCTTCCCATCAATCAATTCAGATTCGTTATAAAAAGCTTCGTCACGAATGGCATACCAACCAGAATAGCTTGATAAATAGATTTGATCACGTTCCAGCAATAAATTCCAAATATGGTGAACTGCCTTTTTGTGTCTTGGTTCAGTTGTACGGATAAAATCATTATTCGAAAAATCAAATGCTTTAAAAAGATCCCGAAAACTTTGTGATTTTTCATCCACAAAATCTTTGGGACTTAGCCCCGCTAGTTCTGCTGATTTTTCAACCTTTTGACCATGCTCATCTGTGCCTGTTAAGAAAAAAACATCATGTCCATCAAGGCGCATAAAACGAGCCCAAACATCACATGCTAAATTGGTATAAGCATGCCCAATATGTGGATTATCATTGACGTAATAAAGTGGGGACGTTACATAAAGCTTTTGGCGTGACATTTGAAAACTCTCTCATTCATAAGATATTCTTTTATACCTTATTTTCCAGTATCATGAAAAGGTTTTGTAACGACCCTAATATTAATTAGTCAACAATTTAATCTTTAGTAACGCAGGATCGTTATGCGCATAACGCTCTGTCAAAGATTTAGAAGCTATATCTTGCAACCAATCTTCCCCTAATGGCGCCAAGAAATTGACAGCATAATCTTCCATTGAAGGAATCATTGCAGGGTCAATACCAATTTTCTGATAAATTGCTTGCTTCAATAAATCTGTAATAACATAAAAATCTTCTTCATCCATCAACACATCTTCATCAACTGCAACATCTTTACCAATTTTTTCAAAAATATATTGCCTTAATAATCCCTGACCATAACGAATAGTTAGATCATAAGAACCATCAAAAACTTCACCATCAAATTTTTTCAAAACAAGTAAAAATTTCGCCAAATTACCATTTAAACGTTTATCATATCCATTGCCTTTAACAAATTCATTGCCACGCACAAAATTACGATCTAATTCTTTGATCTGCACAAGAGCTGTTGCTTTCTGATTATCTAAATCTTCACCCATCGCTGAAAATCCTAAAAGAGGAATATTCGCATCGATAATGCGTTCAATTTTAACATTAAAGCCTATAGAATCATCAAATTTTCCTGCATATGCACTTTTAACAATATAATTGGCATATGCAACATGATCAGATTCAATTATAATATTGCCACTTTTTACAACACGTTCTGGAAATCCAGAACCAGAAAGAACTTGAAATCCATAAGGATAATTTGCGTATAATTTATCTGCATTATCTTTATTTAACGAATAAACAAGATCAGCTTTAAATACAGGCTTTAAATCCTTCAAAAAGTCAAGTTCAGCTTGCGTAAAACGATCCGGAAAAAGAGCAAGTATTTTGATTTCTTCTGAATTATAATTATCTACATCTTGAAATTCAGATAATATATTTGCTACACCTGAATGATGTAAATTTTGAAACGCGGAAAATAAATCAATTTTAACAAGACTCGGATCCCTAAGCTCATAACGTTCAAGCAATGACATCTCTGAAACACGTGCTAATAAGTCCTTTTCCCCAAAAAACATTTGAACCGGTACAAGTTGTGGAATTAATGAAGGATCAATACCAATTTTTTGAAAAATATCCTGTTTTAAAGCATTAGCAATATTATTGATATCCTCTAGAGACAATATAGCACCTTGATCAACACGAACATTTTTGCCAATTTTTTGCGCAATATACGGTACCAATAATTCTTTGCCTGTTTGAAATAAATCTTGAACCGTTCCTTGAAAAACATTGCTTTCAAGAGCACCTAGAACAATAATCAATCTCGCTAAATTATTCATTAAACGGTCGGGATGGTGTTCAGCCGTTTGTTGAATGAAGACTTCGTCAAAATCTCTAATCAAAATAAGACTTGCATTGCTACTTTGATCAATGTTGTTATCCAAAAGTGACGAATAGGTATCAATAATGCGCTCAACTTTAACGTAAAAACCTTCTTTATCGTCAAAACGTTGAAGATAAGGACTTTTAACCCCATAAAGTGCACGTGCATTGTAATTAGAATCTATATGAACATAAGATTTTTTTTCGACACGATCAGCAAATCCATAAGACGTTATAATTTGAGCTTTAGAAGGATATTTTGCCGCTAATTTTTGTGCCTCACCTTCATCCATAGAATAAAGAAGATCGTCACGCAAAACAGGTTTTTGATCACGCAATCTATCTAATTCTTCTTGCGTAAATTTAGAAGGAAATAAATCAAAAAGTCTTTCTTCCGTTGGGATATGGTTTGCATAAGTTTGAATTTGAAACCCCAACAAAACAAACATAGTCATAAAAATTACAAATAATGAGCTTTTTCTCATTTTAAACTCCATAATAAAAAACGTTACAATTTAATAATAAAAAATAAAAATTAATATAAGGTTAATTTAAGAAGATTTAACATAAATGTCAATATATATTACATAATTGATGATTTGTTGCATCTGTGTATCTTGATCAAAATTATGTAACAATACTACCTTTTTGATACACTACGCCATTAGAGTACAAAAATTCTGAAAAATAATGTTATCGAGTTATTTCACGATATTTGAATCACTCATCACAGAATGCTTTTGTACATTTACTTGTCTTCTTAGCGGCTTACGCCATTAAACCTGTTTTTATAACCCTCTTAATCCCGAGTTGAGTTTAAATATCACATTCAACCACAAAAACTTTATTTTCTATTAATCAGATCATTCCGAATGATTTCATTAAAAAATATTTTTTATAATAAACTTATAGTTTAATAATTTTTTTACTATAATAATTATTAATTATTGCGATAATATAAGTATATTATTGTACATTTAAATTAAAAATAAAATTAAAATGAAAAAATTGTTGTATTTTTTATTAAATATTAATACAATGTATTATATTCAATTTTAAACTTATGGAGATTTACTATGAAAAAAAAATTATTTTTACGAACAACATTCTCACTTTTAACATTTTTAACTTTAATGCATCAAAATTCAGAAGCTGCTATATATGAAATTTCACCTACAAATACAATAAAGATTGAAGATACTTCTTCTTCTTCTTCTTCAAATATAAGCGAAAAATATTCTTTATACGAAACCATTAAAGAATTTGCACCCATTGAAATGGACTGGGAATTTATTAATAACATCCGAGATAACAAAATAACAGTTTATAATAACTACATCTACACAAGCAATTCAGATTTAAAAGGCGTCACTTCTTCCAATTATGAAAATATTCAATTTGTTAAGGCTATTTACAATGATGAAAATGATTTAATGGAGCTCACTTATCAATTAAACCCTGTTAATACTTGGACTACTTGGGCTTCTTCGTTTATTGTCGCCAATCCACCAATACAAATCGTCGTTAACGTGAATCTTGATAACCATGATTCTAACTTACCAATTAAAAAATTAAAATTTTTAGCAGGAAAAGAAAACGCTTACTTAGATATTGCTTCATACATGTTACAACAGGATGTCGAGCTCTATCTCAACGCACTTCTGTCAAAGATTAACGAAAACAAACAAAGCATTTTTACAACCCAGATGCAAGATGGATTAGAAACAAAGATCAATAATGCAAAAATAACCATTCTTAATTACATTGATCAAATTAAAAATCGTAGTCCTGTTGAAATCTTAGATATCCATAAATATATCCATGATGAACTCAAAAATGCAATCGGATTTTTTATGGATTTATTTGAAAGCGAATCAAACCTGACCCACAGCGCATTCCTTCCAACAGATAGATCAAAGGCAAAAGCTACATCTTCCGATGAGGAATCACCTGAAGATTCAAACGCTTCATCTCTGGATGTAAACCATGACCCTGTTGCTCGTGACTCTGAGATGGAGCATTTAGAAAGTTTCGTGAAAAACGAACGCATACCTTTACCAGAAACCCCTAAAGCAAGTAAATTCAAAAACACTAAGAAAATATCTGGGAATGAATTATTTGAAAAGCAAAAAGCTGGCGTAGCCAATCTAGAAGAAAAGCGTGTAGAGGAAATATTAAAAAAATTCTTAACCCTTGAAAAAATAGATCAAACATTCACCACAGAGGAGGATTAATAATTTTAGATCACCGTAGAAAACTAAAATTATTCAGCAAAACAAAATTTAAGGTGTCATGGTGAGGAGTCCTCAAAAGGGCTCTTCTACCATCATCACTCTAAATCCGGATTATGCACTTCACTGTTGAATGTGCGTAAGGTTAATTTAAGAAGATTTAACATAAACGTCAATGCATGTTCCATAATCTAGATAAAACTTTAAATTGTCACGGGAAATTTCATAACAAAAGATTTGTTTTTTATAAATAAACGCGATATTTTAAATTTTAAACGTATCGATTCTTTATAAACGTGAACAATAGAAAAGGCTCAAATTATGAAATTTTTCAGTGCCCTTGTTTTAATTGCAATAATCTGTCCACACCAAATTTCAGCACTTATATTAAAAATTGACGCCATTGTCGTTTCTGGATCAAATCCTGGCGCCTTTCCTGCACTTAAAAACTCACAAATTTCAAAAAATCTAAAATTTAACATAAATAATGACCATTCACTAAAAGAAGAAATAACTACTCAATTAAATAATAATAAAAAAATAAAAAAAAATTGGCCTTTTCCTGATTGTACTTTTACACCAATAAATTTAAAAATTTATAAAAATAAACAATTTTCAAATTTTAATTTTGATGGACAATCTGAAATTATTAATCAAACTTCAAATGATTTAAACCTACAAGAAGCTTTAGAGAATTCAACTAAAATTACTTTAAGTGTAAATATTACAAAACAAGATCTTAATTAGAAAAAAACTGTAACCTTCAAGGGGCACATAATTACCTATGCCTGATAAGTAGGCCCCTTCATTTCTTAATAAACTACATTAATATGAAGTCTCTTCTTGTGAAGATCGAAGATCTACAATTTCAACAACGTCAGATGAACAACGCAAAGATTTTTTCTTTAATTCTAGATTGTCAAAAAAACAATCTAATGCCTCATCCTCGCAAGACGATCCAAGACGTGCTTCATCAATAATTGGGCTATTTAAAGATGATATAATGTCGTCTTTAACAACACTTAAAAGATTGCCTGAAGAAAAAGATGGCGTCACTGGCATACGGAAAGCATTCTCTTCTTTCTTACTACTATCTAAGAAACCTAATAAATTAGGCATAGAATGTGTTAAATTTGAACGCATCGTTTTTGAAACATTTTCTTGAAAATCATCATATTCAAATTTTAGCTTTTCTGCGGTTAACGCGTTTCCAAAATATTTATAGTGAACAAGAACAATATTAACATCTTTCAACCAAGCATTTTCTATATTTTTTTCTATTTCTTCATTTATATATTTTACAATATTATCTTTGAATTTTTGTAAAGAAAATTCATAACTATTATCAATAAGCACAATATTTTTAATAGGATGTTCAGCATTAAATTTTTCTATAACTAGATCTAACGCACATTTTGCTTTATCATTTGCATAAGCATAGGGCAGTTTTAACTGTACACTTCCTTTATTTGCGCACAAAAATGTACCCCAATGCTCTGAAAGAAAGATTTTCTTTTTAAAATCGCATTGAAGTGCTGATAAAACAGAAATATATGCTGATTCATCTATTAATTCTTGAATAATAATTTTCGTATCTTCGCCTTCTAATAGTACTTTTTTAATAAAAAGCTTGTCCTGCTTTCTAAAAAAATCTACATCACGTAAATTATCTACCAAAAGAACATCTTGTGTCGTTTCTCTATATGTTCTCAAAATATCAGGTGACCCTAAAAATTGATATTCTGCTCCAGCAAAAAAACCAACTGACCTTGCTACTGTTTCATCAAAATCAACAAAAATTGCAGATTCCTGAGGATTAAGCATTTGATAATAAGCACTTAATTCACTTATCTTATCGATTGAAATGTCAATAATTTCAGAAGATGCATTAAAACTTAATATTGATAAGCTTATTGCCACTAAGGATTTAATTTTTTTTAAATTTAACAAGATGATAATTTCCGTCATAAATTAGTCTGGGTCCTGGATCTCCGTTTAAAGTTTAGCTTCAACGTGTCCAGGAAAACGCCCAGAGCAGATTAAAAAATACCCTATTAAGACTTTTTGCGCGAAATAAGTTTATATGTTTGCACTGAAATCAAAACAGCTAAAATGTTTTTGACCACAAAATCACCAAATACAAAAGGCATAAAGCCTGTTTGAATCGCTGTATCAATACCAACAAAAAGTGATAGAACACTTACACCACAAGAAAACAACACAACATTACCTAAAGCAACAACCAAAGCACGTTTAAGAATGCTTAATCCTGCCCATTTTTGTGTTAATAACGAAATAAGTATCACTGCGGGCACATAACCCAAAATATAACCAGAACTTGGCCATATAAGCCCAGCTTTAAATCCAGTAAGAATAGGAAGACCCATACTAGCCATAGCAATATACATTAAAACGGCAGAAGAGGCTAAACGCCATGGAAGAACAAGACCTACCAACACAACAGCAAATGGCTGTAAAGTTAAAGGTACAGGATACAAAGGAATCTGTACTTGCGCTAAAATTGCAATAAATAAAGTTGCAGCCAAGGCAATTGAAAAGGACTTCAGAAGCGTTCTATTTTGAACAGGCACCAAAAGATCGAGCACTGTTTTTTGGGTTTGGATATTGATTGACATCGAATTCTCCTTCATAATCTTAGAAATCATTCCGTTATATCAAGGAATAAAATTAAATGATAGTAAAATTAACACCACTAGAAGTTGTAAATGCGCTCATCCCACTAAATGGTTGGCAAATGAATGAAGGAAAAACACATATCGAAAAAGAATTTATATTTAAAAATTTTATTGAAGCCTGGGGGTTTATGTCACAAATCGCGTTAATTGCTGAAAAAATGAATCATCACCCTGAATGGTTTAATGTGTATAATAAAGTTCGAATTGCTCTTTCAACACATGATTGCCAAGGACTCTCTCAAAATGATATAGATCTTGCCCTAAAAATCGAAAAATTAGCATCATTATAATAAAATGAATTGAAAAAAAGTAACAGTTACCTAATCCCTCCCTCCTACTCCCCGCGGCCATATCATTACCCATAAGTATAAACCCTACCCCCTTCCTACGTCCCGCGACTTGATCGCGGGATCCAGACGATCTTCCCTAAATTTAACATTGTATAAATTGGACAATGACATCTTCTTTATTTACTTTCTGGATCCCGCGGACAAGCCGCGGGACGTAGGAAGAGAGATATTCAAAATTCGCACACCCTCCTGGGAAGTTACTATAAATAATAAAGTCAAGAATAGCACTTGCATTATAGGGCGACACTCGTTATTATTTGATCTAATTTTGTATAATTTAACACGCAAGAGGGAGTCTTTCCATCCGGTGTTTTTCTTTGAAAAACCTGACTCTTGCGGCGGTTTAACCGGAAAAAAGGTTTGAAAAAATGGCTATGCCCGAATTTACGATGCGTCAATTACTAGAAGCTGGCGTTCACTACGGACACACAACAAGACGTTGGAATCCAAAAATGAAACACTACATATTTGGTGTTCGTAATGGAATCCATATTTTGGATTTGGAACAAAGTGTCCCGATGCTTGCACGTTCCTTAAAATTTATTCGTGACACAGCAGCAGCTGGTGGACGTATTCTTTTTGTAGGTACAAAACATCAAGCATCTGAAGTTGTTGCCAATGCTGCAAAAAAATGTGGTCAATATTATATTAATCACCGCTGGTTAGGTGGCATGCTCACCAATTGGAAAACGATTTCCAATTCCATTCGCAGCCTTAAAAGCTTAACTGAACAAATCGCTAATACAAGTTCAGGTCTCACAAAAAAAGAACTTCTTTCTTTAAACCGTGAACATGACAAACTAGAGCGTTCATTAGGCGGTATTAAAGATATGGGTGGCGTACCTGATCTTATTTTTGTCATCGACACAAATAAAGAAGCACTTGCCATTCAAGAAGCTAATAAATTAAGCATTCCTGTTGTTGCAATCCTTGATAGTAACAGTGATCCACATGGTGTTACATTCCCTATTCCTGGAAACGATGACGCGGTGCGTGCTTTAACACTTTATTGTGACCTTATTTGTGGTGCAATTCTTGATGGCTTACAATCTGAATTAATGGCAACAGGCGTTGATATTGGTGAATCAGCTGAATTACCAGAAATCATGTTAGATGGTCTTGAAGGAAAAGTAAGTGCTGAAGGTAACGCCGAAAACAATCCTGTGGGTGATGCGCCTGTTCGAAAGGTGGTTAAGAACACTCAAAAAGCGCCAGTTAAAAAAGCAGCTCCCAAAAAAGAAGCAGCAGCTGAACCTGCAGCAGAAAAAGAAGACACTGCAGCGTCCATCAGCGATGAAGCAAGCGCATAAAGACTAAAAAAAGGGGCATCGCCCCTTTTTTTGCTTCTATAGACAATCCATCTTTCAACTTCAAAACAAATAGGCAGAATCATGAGTGTTATTTCAGGTGAACTTATTAAACAATTACGTGAATCATCAGGCGCTGGTATTCTTGATTGCAAAAAAGCATTGACTGAATCCCAAGGTGATATGGAAGCGGCAACTGATTGGTTGCGCAAAAAAGGTTTGGCATCAGCTGCTAAAAAAGCGAGCCGTGTTGCTGCAGAAGGTCTTGTTGGCGTTTATACAAAAGACAATAAAGGTTACCTTCTTGAAATCAATTCCGAAACAGATTTTGTTGCACGTAACGAACAATTCCAAAAATTTGTATCAAGTCTTTTAACACTAGCTTACGAAAAAAGCATTACAAATATTGATGCGCTTAAAGAACTTACTTTTCCAGGCACAAGCCATAATGTTGCAGAAGAACTTTCACGTAATGTTGCAACCATTGGTGAAAACCTTTCCTTACGTCGCATTCAAATACTTTCAGTCCCACAAGGTGTCGTTGCAGGTTATGTACATAACGCTGTTGTCCCTGGTCTAGGCAAAATTGGAACACTTGTTGCGCTTGAATCAACAGGTAACACTGAAAAATTAGCTGCGTTAGGCAAATCGCTTGCAATGCATGTAGCAGCAGCAACGCCAAAATCTTTGCAAGTTTCTGACTTGCCACAAGATGTTGTTGCACGCGAAAAAGATGTCTTAATGGAACAAATTAAAGACAGCGGCAAACCACAAGAAATCATCGATAAAATGATTGATGGTAAATTACGTAAATTCTATCAAGATGTTGTTTTTCTTGAACAAACTTACGTTATTGATGGCGAAACACGTATTAGTGATCTTCTTAAAAAATCTGAAAAAGATGTAGGCGCACCTGTGAAACTTACTGCTTTTGATCGTTTCATGCTTGGCGAAGGTATTGAAAAGGTTCAATCCGACTTCAGTGCTGAAGTTGCAGCACAAGCAGGCCTTTCTAAATAGAAAACTCTATCCTGGGCGTTTGTTTCGATGAACGTCCATAAAACAATAATCATAGAGTATAAAAATGACTTCCCGCCCTTATTATAAACGTGTTCTGCTAAAATTATCTGGTGAAGCTTTATTAGGTAACCGTGATTATGGTATTGATCCTGATATTGTCTCACGTATTGCCCAAGAAGTATCGCACGTCCTTTCCATGGGTGTTGAATTATGCATCGTTGTGGGTGGTGGTAATATCTTCAGGGGCGTTGCTGGCGCTTCAAAAGGTATGGATCGGGTTACAGCTGATTATATGGGCATGCTTGCAACCGTTATTAACGGCCTTGCGCTTCAAACAGCTTTAGGCGCTGTTGGGGTTGATGCACGTGTTCAATCAGCGATTCCTATGGAAATGATTTGCGAAACTTATGTGAGACGCCGCGCACTCGATCATCTAGCCAAAAATCGCGTTGTTATTTTTACAGCAGGTAGCGGCAATCCCTTTTTTACAACAGATACGCCAGCTGCCTTACGTGCTTCTGAAATGAGCTGCAATGCACTTTTAAAGGCTACTAAAGTTGATGGTGTTTATGATAAAGACCCTGCAATTCATACTGATGCAGTTCGCTACGATAAATTAAGTTATCTTGATGTTTTATCACGTGACTTGCGCGTGATGGATGCATCTGCTATTTCATTAGCTAGAGAAAATAATATTCCCATCGTGGTTTTTTCAATTCAAACCCATGGTGCCTTTGCCGAAATTGTTCAGGGCAAAGGAAAATTTACACTTATTTCTGAGGAGAAAGACGAAAATGGTCGCTTTAGTCCTAACTGACCTTGAAAAAAGGATGAAATCTGGCATCGAGTCCCTGAAAAAAGAATTTACAGGACTTCGCGCTGGTAGAGCATCCGCCAGTATGTTAGATCCTATTATGGTTGATGCCTATGGATCAATGATGCCACTCGCCCAAGTTGGCACCGTGACAACACCTGAACCACGCTTAATCTCAGTTCAAGTCTGGGACAAAGGCATGTCTAAAGCTGTTGAAAAAGCGATTCGTGAATCAGGTCTTGGCTTGAATCCCATTGGTGAAGGCCAAATTATTCGCGTGCCCTTACCAGAATTAAGTGAAGAGCGTCGTAAAGAACTTTCAAAAGTTGCGTCCAAATATGCTGAAGCTGCGCGCATCGCGATACGTAATGTTCGACGCGATGGCATGGAAACGCTTAAGAAGATGGAAAAAGACGGCGATATTTCGGAAGATGAACATAAAAAAACATCCGTCGACATTCAAAAATTAACGGATAAATTTATTGAACAAGTCGATGTCGCATTGGTCGCCAAAGAAAAAGAAATTATGCAGGTTTAGTATTATAGCGTGAACTCTGAATTCGGATTATTAAAAACGAATTGATTAGTTGTTGCGAGCGACCCAAATTTTTAAAAGGGCCGCGTGGCAATCACCCTTCCGCCGTCATTGCGAGCAGCGGAGCTGCGTGGCAATCTTCTTGAAAGATTGAGATCGCCACACCCCTCCCCCCAAAAAAAAATGGACGGGGGTTCGCGATGACGATGTAGGGAGAACGGGGTTCGCGATGACGAACCTTCTTAATTTTTACCATCTATAATGCTGAGCTCACATTACAGATTTAAAAAAAGACACGAATACATAAAACCATCAAGAAAAATAGTATTAATGACGACTGACACGCAACATTTAAAAGCCTTTCCAAAACACATTGCCATCATCATGGATGGGAATAGACGATGGGCACGCGAAAAATTATTACCAAGCATCGCAGGCCATCGAAAAGGCGCTGAAACGCTTCGAAAAATTGTAGAACATGCGGGACAAATAGGTCTAAAATATTTAACCGTTTACGCTTTTTCTTCCGAAAATTGGGATCGGCCAATTTATGAAGTAACGGGCGTCATGGCCTTACTCAAAACTTACCTTAAAAAAGAAGTGCCTTATTTACACAAAAACAATGTGAAGCTTAAATTTTTAGGCGAACGTTCAAAATTATCACCAAATATTCTTACTTTAATGGACGACGCTGAAAAACTTACTGAAAACAATACGGGTCTGGTTTTTTGTCCTGCCCTTAATTACGGATCTTTAGAAGAGCTCGCCATTGCTGTTCGCACCATTGGCCATAAAATTATTGAAAACAAGCTGGATCCTTCTTCCATATCCCAAGAATTAATCACACAGCATCTTTTCACAGGCAACATGCCGAATCCAGATTTATTGATTCGAACAGGCGGCGAAAAACGCCTTAGCAACTTTCTTTTATTACAACTAGCCTATGCAGAATTTGTTTTTAGTGATATTTATTGGCCAGACTATACAATCGATGAGTTAAACAACGCTATACAAGAGTATCAAAAACGTGAGCGCCGCTTTGGAACATAAAAACAAACAAAAATTTTGGGAATCCCTATTTTTACGCATTCTTTCAGTCCTCGTATTACTGCCTATAGCGCTCGGTGCTATGTGGTATGGATCACCCTATTTTGAGGCCTTAGTCTCGATCATCGTCGTATTTACGTGCTTTGAATGGGTTGGTCTTATTTGCAACAAACAGCAATTGCGACCCGATCTATTAAATAGATTAACGTTCTTATTTTTAATCACCCTTGTAGGTCTTATCTTCTTTTTAGCTATTGGCAATTACATGCTTGCAGGCCTTACGTTCCTTAGTACTTTTGCTTCCACCTATATCGTCAAACGAAAAATACCTGGTAATGTCTATCGTTGGTGGTTTTATGGTTTTTTTGTTTTAGGGCTCCCTTATATTTCTATTTTATGGCTAAGATCTTTACCCGGATTGGGGCGCGAGCTTATTTTCTTTCTATTTATCATTACCTGGGTCACCGATAGTCTTGCTTTTTTTGCTGGCAATGTTTTCAAAGGCCCCAAACTTGCACCTAAAATTAGCCCCAATAAAACTTGGTCTGGTTCCATCGCAGGACTTCTAGGTGCTGCGCTCATTGGTGGACTTGCACCACTCACTTTAGGATCTGCAACTTTCGCTTCTTTTTCACCAAAACTAATCTTGATAGCCATGCTGATTTCAATTGCCGTTCAAATTGGAGACCTTTTAGAATCCTGGGCAAAACGTCTTTTTGGCGTTAAAGATAGTTCAAATCTTATTCCAGGACATGGTGGTTTTTTAGATCGTCTTGATGGATTATTCCTTTCAACACCCCTTTTAGCGCTGATCATCTATTTCTTTAAAGAGGTTTTTACATTTTAATGAAACACCAAACACTTACAATTTTAGGCTCCACAGGATCCATTGGCACGAATACCCTTGATGTCGTACGAGCACACTCAGATAAATTTTCGGTGAAAGTCCTTGTTGCACAAAAAAACGTTCAAAAACTTATTGCACAAGCCAACGAATTTAATCCAGAACTCATTGTTATCGCTGATGATTCTTATTATCAAGAACTCAAAAACAATCTCAACAATTCCAAAATTGAAATTCTTGCAGGGGATGACGCCGTCATTCATGCAGCACAAGTTAAAACAGATATTGTTATGTCAGCCATTACAGGCGCGAATAGTTTACGCCCTACCATGGCTGCAATTGTTCGCGGTGCCAAAGTAGCTATTGCAAATAAAGAAGCTTTAGTGTGCGCTGGTCCGCTTATCATGGCAGCAGTTCAAAAAAATAAAGCAATTCTCATTCCCGTTGATTCTGAACATAGCGCCCTTTTTCAATTGTTTAACCATCATGAAAAGGAATTTATCGATAAAGTCATCATAACGGCTTCAGGAGGTCCTTTTCGTACCTTTACACGAGACCAAATGCAGCACGTCACGCCTCAGCAAGCTATTAAACATCCAAATTGGTCCATGGGCGTTAAGATTTCAGTTGATTCAGCAACACTCATGAATAAAGGCCTAGAGCTTATTGAAGCTGCTCATCTTTTTGATCTTAACCCTAACCAACTTGACGTTTTAGTTCATCCACAATCTATTGTACACGGCATTGTTCGTTTTAAAGATGGATCCCATATTCTGCAATTTGCGCAACCTGATATGCGCATCCCCATTGCCTATAGTCTAGCTTTTCCTAAACGTTTAACCCCTCCCCTTGATCTCAAACAACCATTATCTCTTTTATCAGATCTTACATTTGAAAAACCGGATTATAAACGTTTTCCTATGTTGAAAACAGCAATAGATGCCATGAAATCTGGACTTAATGCACCCACTTTACTCAATGCCGCCAATGAAATTGCCGTCAATGCGTTCATTGAAGGTAAAATTTCCTTTTTGAAAATGCACGATTTAATTGTAAATGTACTTGAATATATGCCCCAAAGACCATTACACTTAATAGAGGATGTGTTAGAAGAAGATCAAAAAACGCGAAGAACATGTCTGGATCTTCTCAAAAAACATGCTGCTTAATAAAATACCCATCCTATGGACAAATTCGTTGTCAGGTCTGCGCATTCCAGTACTCATGTACTATAGTACATTCCGTGCCGGTTCTCGCCCTTTCTAGACTTTGCCACATAATCTGGATAGTTAGAAACTTAGCATCGATAAAACACCCTATAATTAACACCGAATTAGGTAAAGTAGGACAAAATGGCCATTTTAATTAACATCTTAGCATTTGTTGTTATATTTTCTATCGTTGTTTTTGTCCATGAACTTGGTCATTTCCTTATTGCACGATGGAACGGTGTCAGGGTTGAAGTCTTTGCCATTGGTTTTGGACCAGAATTATTTGGCTATAGCAGTTCAACTGGCACAAGATGGAAAGTTTGCGCAATTCCTTTAGGCGGCTATGTCAAAATGTATGGCGACGCCGATGCAACAAGCGCAAGACCAAAAGCAAAGTTAAGCGATGAGGAAAAGAAAAATTGGTCATTATCAATTTTTTCGAAAAGTGCAGGCCAACGCGCAATTATTGCGCTTGGTGGTCCGATAGGCAATTTTATTTTTGCGGTTCTTGTCTTTTTTGCATTATTTGAAATTTATGGCAAACCAACACCTTTGCCTATACTTGGTAGCATCACAACAGACAGTGCTGCCGAAAAAGCTGGCCTTAAAATTGGTGACCATGTTCTTGAATTTAATGGTATTCCCCTTGATTCTTTTGAACAATTATCACAACAAATTAAACTTAATCCAGCCAAAGATATTAAATTAAAACTCAAAAGAAATAATGAAGAAATTGAAATTATTGCAACACCTGAAACACACGAAACAAAAGATCTTGCAGGTACTATTTTAAAAACAGGCATATTAGGCGTTCGACCTGGCGCTGAACAAAAATGGACAAAACTTGGCCCCATTGATGCTGTGACTGAATCCGTAAAACAGACTTGGTTTGCAGCGACTGGAACGATAGAAGCATTAGGACAGATGATTACAGGCAAAAGAAGCGCTGATGAATTAGGCGGTCCCATCCGTATTTTTCAAATGACAGGACAAGCAGCCCAAGTTGGTATCGCTTCGCTTATCTCTTTCATGGCCATGCTATCCATAGGTCTTGGCGTTATCAATTTATTCCCTATTCCCGCACTCGATGGTGGACAAGTATTATTTTGTGCTGTTGAAGGCATACGTGGCAAACCACTCAATGAAAAAGCGCAAAACTATGTAACCATTTTTGGTGTGCTTATTGTGCTCGCTTTAATGATCTTTTCATTTTGGAATGATTTAAAGCATATTAAAGCATTTGAATGGGTTAGTTCACTGTTTTAATATGTTTTACTCCGAACTCTCTTGGTAATTAATAAATTTTACCAAAATTGAACATTTTCGGCATAAAGGAAAACATAAATGATTTTAACCACCCAAGATAACTTTGCTGATTATAAAATCGCCAAGACGCTAGGTATTATTTTTGGAAGTACCGTCCGTACCAGACATCTCGGCACTCACTTTATGGCTGGCGTAAAAGAACTTTTTGGTGGAGAGATCTCTGGATACACTGATCTATTGGTATCTGCTCGAGAAGAAGCACTTGAACGATTAATAAAATCAGCTAATAACTTAAATGCAGATGGTATTGTAGCAATCCGTTTTTCCACATCATCTATTGCAAGTGGTGCTTCAGAAATTCTTGTTACAGGTACAGCTGTTAAAATAGAAAAAAACTAAACCGAACCAAATAAAAACAATTATTATATATTAGACTTTTTTAAAACTCACTAATGTGAACGAGTAATAGAAGATTTAAAATGGAAGACCCCAGTGTATTCTTCATACATGAGGATCTGAGTACCGAAACGATGCATCAATCGAACACATTAGTAGAGTTTCGAAAGAAGTCTAATGTAATTTTCTTTCGAAGACTATCTACAACTAAGCAGTTTCCCTGGACCAATAAAAGCCCAAAGGGCTCGGATACGGATCCAGGGTCCAGAAATAATCTCAAATCATGCGTTTTTCAACAACGAATCCAGAAACAAGCCTAATGCAATACTAGAAAATGAACAGGCTCCCCATATTTTCTATATATTACTATTGAATTTTTATGTATAGTCATTTAACTTTCAATTCAAACAAGATGTACAAGTTGTTTTTACTTAAATTTAAATAACGAAATATTAATGGAGTTCCTATGAAAAGAACAATAGCATTACTTCTTTGCGTGTTAACACAACCCCTACACGCTGAAAACTTCTTAGAGCAAAAGATCGACGCCTATATCGCACAAGCACAAGCAGATGCATCCGTGAAACCTCACTGGGATCTATTAAAACAAAATAATTACGTTGAACATACTGGACCTGATGCCGAATACAGAACTCGATATGTTGACCTTCAAGGTATTATCGAATCAGCTTTAGCCGATGAAAAAAATATCAATGTAACAGCTATTATTCATACAGCGACACCTCCAACACCTTTGCGCGCGGCTGACGGAGAAATAACACCTGGATTATTATCCCCTGAAGTTGCTGCTGATCCAAAACTTATTGCAACAGTAACAAAGCGATGCAACATTCTTCGTCGTTATTTAGCGAGTGGAAAAAAACTATATGCTGCTTATCCAAAAGACAAATTATCTGAGCCTATTCCTGGTATAGAAATATATAATAACCTTTGTGCAACAAATGAAAACCTCATTGACAAACCATTTGAAGGTGGTTTTGCAAAAAGTGACTTAACTGGCGCTACTTATTTTATCCAGATCCCTGAAGAAAATGAACCTATAGTCTTTTCGATCATGGCATTACAAGCAAGTGATGCACAACCAGAAGCCAAATGGGCCATGTGGTATGGACCATTAAGCAACGCTAATGTAAATGTACGTGCAGAACAAATCCAAACTTTTCTAAAAGAAAAAAAGATTGAACTTGATTTAAACTAAAAAAATAAGACTATTTTGTATTCCGTTGTTACCCTGGACTCGTTGAAACGAAGCTTCATACGTAGATCCAGGGTCCAGATTAAAATAAATACTCGTAAAACACGACTTTATTATTTAAAAATTTCTAATGTAATATTCGAAGTATTAATGCTCGCTGTAGCTTGAAACCATATTTGGTCGAGTCACCCAGGGCATTTCAGCCCCAAGTACTTACAAAAAATATACCACCTACATATCATTCTGCATCTGACCGAACAAACATAGGCGAACTTGGAGCATAATGTTCTTCTTTAGTTTGCGTTGACATGGTGTTTAAATATTGTTCTTTCATGCCCCGCCAAAGATCATAACTACCCCCATGCTTTCCGTCTTGAATCTGCCACACTTCATTAAGATGAATAAAAGTTTGAGCCTGCTCAACAATAATTGTCTGTGCAGCTTTTAATAATTTCACAAGATATTTTTTGCTCACATCATCAAGTCTTGCTTTTTCGTCCAAGTTTGCTTGAATGCGAACGTAATTTTTACCTAATTTTTCTCTCATTTTACGGTCAGTTTCTGCCATTTGCGCACTCATAAAATCTTGAACAATTTCAGCTGCATTTATTTTGCCTAAATTAGAATGACTTTTTGATTTAGGTGACTTACCTGTTCCTATTGAAATAACAATAAAATCCGCTTCCTGTTTATGAGGAAAAAGTTTACGTGCAACTTCATATGCTTGCTCTGATGGATTATTCGCAATTAACCCACCATCACGTAAAACCTGCACTTGTTTTTCTTTTTTAACACCCTCAATGGACTCAGTCTCAAGGTTATTTTTAACGGATTTAAAAAAAGTAGGTGCTGCTGCCGTCACACGCGTTGCTTTATAAATGCGATGATCAAATGTTTCATCAAGATAGACGTCTACACTTGAATAAAGCTTTAATTTTTTTGCATTACTATCAAACCCAGTCAAAACAACAGGTGTTAACATATCGCCTAATCTATATCTTCTTGTATAACGTTTTTTTATAAATTTCTCTAGACCCGAATCCCTATATTTTGCGCGGGCTAAACCTCCATGCGCTAAAGGATTTTTACTTTTTCGAAAAATTAACTTTTTATCTTTAATATAAAATTCTACAATTTCTTTTGCAGCATAAAGTGGTTGATTATAAATACACCGATCAGGAACACCAATTGCAGCAGCAATTAAACCGCCTGTTGATGTACCACCCACAACATCAAAAAGTTCATGAATTTTTTTTCCAGTTATAGCTTCAATATACGTCAAAATGTAAGCTGGAATAATGCCCCTTATCCCCCCACCATCTAAGGCTAAAATTATAACTTTTTTTTTGCAATCTTCCACACAAGGAACAATTTGATGTTTAGAAATTCTACTATTTTCTTTTGCTATTGGATTTAAAAAAAAATTGTTTCCACCTTCAGGAGAAAGTTTATTTTTATATTCAACTAGCTCATTTAAATCTGAATGAACAAGAGCCATAAGTTTTTTTTTATAAGATTGTTTATTTTTAGGTTTTTTATCATTTATTTTTGAAAGACGAATAAGATCTTTTGTTTTCTCTCTTTTACGTTTTCTTTCTTTGATGTGTACCATATCATTTTTAGACACATCAATTTTAGAATGCTTGTTTTTTGGTACTTCTTTAACTTCATTATCAGAATTTGCCTCTAACGATTTCAAATTTAATAATAAAACAAATGTTACAAAACCAACTAAAACAACGAACCGCATTACAACCTCCACCCAACATTTTTTTATTTATTCTTATTTTCGATTATAATCAGGTAGCTTTATACAAGACAAGGCATAATGCACAATGCGTATTTTTTATCAATCTACGAGACAAAAAACCTTACATCCACATAAAATTAACAAATATAAACTTTTTAATTTTTTAAAAATTGTCTCAACGTAATAACTTCATTCAACATTTTGTTTAATTCGTCTTTTAATATTTCATTCGAAACGGGCTCAGGAAAATCTTTTCTCTCAACAGGAGGAATATCTGTTTTTTTGCTTTTAAAGAGCTGCTGCACACCTTTTATTGTGTAGCCTTGGGTATAGAGCAAATCTTTAATTTGTTTTAAACGCTTAAGATCTAGTGGACGATAATATCGTCTACCTCCATTACGCTTAACCGGATTTAAAATAGAAAATTTTTCTTCCCAAAAACGTAACACATGTGTTGGAACACCTAATAAATCAGATGTTTCACCTATCGTATGATATGCATTTTCTGATTTTTTAGATAATGCCTTGCCATCAGATATACAATCTTCTTCAATCGCATCAGAAAATTGTTTGTCTTTCGTAGAATCAATCAAAGTCGAATCAACCTGTTTATCAAAAACCTTAGCTTCATTGATATCACAAACAGCTTCGACAATATTATTAGAATCATTTTTTTTGGGCCCACGCATTCCATCAGAAGATACATCTTCAGTTAAATTCCTTAAAAAAGGAAGCGTGGCTTGTTTCATACCCAAAATATCTACTTAATCTTTGCATTTATCTTTTTACGCAAAAGCTGAGAAGGTCTAAAAAGCACAACACGACGCGGTGTAATGGTGGCTTCAATACCCGTTCTTGGATTACGCCCAACCCTTTTGCTTTTATCACGCAAAATAAAGCTGGCAAAAGATGATATTTTGACGCTTAATCCTGTTTCAAGCGTTTTAGACATTTCGTCTAAAACAGATTCAACAAGCTGCGCAGAATCGGCACGCGATAAACCAACTTGGTTATGAATCGCTTCCGTTAAATGGGCTCGTGTTATTGTTTCGCCGCTCATGATACCTTACCTTTATTTTGTTTTCCTTATTTGGAATAAGGTTACGTTAACGTCTATATTAATGATTATACCAATGTTTTTGAAAAATAGAAATAGTATTTAACTACAATAGATTATTAAAGACGTACTATTGCTGAACCCCAAGTAAATCCAGCACCTAAAGCCATTAACAAAATTAAATCTTGACTATTAATTTGTTCAGTTCTTATACCGTAATCTAAAGCTAATGGAATAGACGCTGCAGAAGTATTGGCGTGTTTATCAATTGTTGACATAATTTTTGAATAAGGACAATTTAGTTTTTTTGAAACACTTTGTAAAATGCGCGTATTTGCTTGATGCGGAATAATTTTAGAAATATCGTCGATGTTATATCCAGATTGATTCAATACTTCAGCACTTACACTCGACATTTTTTCAACGGCATGCTTAAATACTTCGCGACCTTGCATATGAATTTTACCAACTTTTTCAGACATTGCAGGTCCACCATCGGTATAAAGCAGATCCGCATAACGACCATCAGAACATAATTTCGATGCAAGAATGCCAGATTCGTTTGGAAGATTGAGTTTGTGCTCAGCTTGCATAATAACAGCCCCTGCCCCATCCCCAAAAAGAATACAGGTTGATCTATCATTCCAATCGACAATACGCGAAAAAATTTCAGCACCAATAATAAGCACACGTTTCACAGAACCTGATTTAATATAATTATCAGCTGTAATCAACGCGTACAAAAAACCACTACAAACGGCCTGAAGATCAAAAGCAAAGCCGTTGTAAATACCCAACTTTGATTGAATTTCAACGGCAGTCGACGGAAAAGTGTGATCAGGTGTAGATGTTGCCACAATGATAAGGTCAATCGATTGTGGCGAGATAGATGCGTATTCAAGCGCCTTTAAAGCTGCTTGATACCCTAAATCTGATGTTAGTTCATTGGTAGCCGCAATATGTCTTTGAGCAATCCCAGTGCGCTCCATAATCCATTCATGAGACGTTTCTAATATTGCAGGCAGATCATCATTCGTCAGAACTTTTTCTGGTAAATAACTTCCTACACCGATTAAACGTGATCTGAATTCCATAAAACGCTCTCAAAAAAACATCATTTACTTCAAAACAACTGCTCAGATTATAAGGCAAAGCCTAGAAAGAACGAGAACCGGAACGGAGTGTACTTAAAGTACATGAGTACCGATCGCTGCGACCTGACGACAAATTTGCCCATAGGATGAACAATTTTAATAAACATACCCAATTATTTCAAAATGTGGGTAGAAAGATGAGTGGTAAGACACGCGGAGTATATCCCTTCAATCACGCGCCTGTCGAATCCCGAATCTTATTTACTTGGCGCCCTCCACAATGTGAAAAAAGAAGGGTATTAGACGGATTTGGAAAACACCAGATGAGATATACGCTCTATTTCATCACGCACACGATCAATAAAACCATTATGAATCATATCAGCTGTAATACCAATAGCATTTGAAAACCCAAAAGCATCTGTACCGCCATGACTTTTAACAACGGATCCGTTAATACCTAAAAAAACAGCACCATTGTAACGTCTTGGATCAACACGTTCTTTTAATTTGTCAAAAGCAGGTTTTGCTAGTAAGAAACCGATTTTTGCCCAAATTGAATGCTGAACAGTCTGTTTTAACAATGCACTGAAAAGTTTTGACGTGCCTTCTATGGCTTTTAAAGCAACATTGCCTGAAAAACCATCTGTCACAACGATGTCCGTTGTTCCAAGCGCTATATCATTACCTTCAATGAACCCATGAAAATTTAAGGGAAAATCAGTTTCATTTGAACTCATTTTTTTAAGCACAGCATAAGCTTGACGAACAGATTCAGTGCCTTTTGTTTCTTCTGTGCCAATATTCAACAACCCAATTTTAGGCTCTGGTAAGCCTAATGTTGTACGTGCAAAAGCATCACCCATGATTGCAAATTGAACTAAATGCTCAACAGCAGATTCTGCGTTTGCGCCTAAATCAAGCATAACGCACTCACCATTAGGGGTAGGCAAAAATGAAGCAATTGCAGGACGCATAATACCGGGAATCATCCCTAAGACGTAGCGTGAAGATGCCATTAAAGCGCCTGTATTACCTGCAGAAACGACACCACCAGCAAGCTCATCACGAACAGATTCGACAGCTAGCCACATGCTAGACTTTCGACCCGTTCTTAATGCTGCTGAAGGACGTACATCTGCAGAAATAACATCATCTGTATGAACAATCTCAGACACTTTAGAAAGCTCTTTATGCTTTTCTAAAAGAGGTTTTATCTTTGATTCGATACCGAAAAAAAGATAATGGACTCCTAAATGCCGCTCACGTGCTAATGCAGCACCTTCGACAACTATTTCAGGAGCCCTATCGCCGCCCATCGCATCGAGGGCAACGGTGATTTTTTTAGTCACCACATTCGTCCTAAATATTAAGACTCGATGGGACTAGAAATAACTTCGCGTTGATCATAATGACCACACGAACCACACATATGATGCGGAAGCTTAGGTTCACCACAATTTGAGCACTCACTTGATGAAACGCCTACAAGCGCTTGATGAGCGCGTCTCATACCACGACGGGATTTCGATATTTTCTTCTTAGGTACAGCCATAGTCTTACTCTTTCAATTCCAATTGAGGATTAGATTTATACTAAATTTTTTGACAAAACTCAAGTCAAAAGAATTAGACTCATTTTTTTTTAAAAATGAGCAAAAAAAACATGCAATGAAAAAACGCGTCTCTTATACCCAAATGATTTGGACATACAAGCATTCTCAAAGAAACAATGCATCTATTAATGCTAAATCTTCTAAGGAAAGTTCTTTCTTAAAATTCGCTTCATTCTTCTTTAAACCACCTAATTCTGAACGAATAGTACAGATCTGTTGCACCGAACCTGGGTTTTCCCACGCATCTTCCACTACCGTAATAGTGTTAGATTCTTCCCTGGATTCCAGAGAACCATCTTTGATTTGACCGACATAATCAGCAATAAAATTAAAATGAGGCGCAAGATGCGTATAATAGTCATTTCCAGTAATTGTCAACATTTCTTCATTTAACCTAAAAACATAGATTTCTTTTCCTGAAGATTCTTTTAGAAAATTAATACGGCGTGCTATCTTATTTTCAATTTTTTCTAGCAACGCTGATTTAAACGTTTCTCCATATTGCCCAACCAAAGATCCATCTTTATAATAATCATCAAGTTCTAGAAACTGTATAATATTACTTAAATCTTGATTTACAGCAGAAACAAGAGCAATAGGTTTGCCATCATCACTCACCGCCAAGCTTCCACTATCGCCGATTAAAATATTAGACTCTCCTGGACCACTCAATAAACCACCACTCAACATAAATTCATTATGTTCCGTAGGTGAAAATGAAAGATAAAAATCCCGTGATTGAAAAGATCGACACAGAATACCTTCCTCACTCAATTTTAATGAGCCTGCAAGTTGGTGCAAAACATTTTCTTTATAGGAAAGCCTATCCTCATCAAAAAAAGGTCCGAAGCTCGTTACATTTACAGGATATTCCATATTTTTATTCAGCTCATCCCCTGAAATGTCTCCTGTAAAATATGTTAATTGGGGATGTCTACCTATTGTAAAAAGAGCGATATCATATTTTATATCTTCCTTTTTATTTTCTAACTTTCCTGTATACAAAGGATGTATCTTAATATTGCTTATTGGACAATATAACTCAGCAACTACCACACCATTACTATCCATTTCCCTTACCTTAATAGCAGATAAAGACTCTAAATAAGGGAGACAATGTGCAGAAGTAATCCCAAAGCACTCTCCATCTTGCGTTTGAAACAAAGTTGCATTTCCCTTAGAACCATCAGCACCATTTTGACCAATTTGAACAAGAGAATACCTACCAGGAGCCCCTATTACTATTTGAGTAGAAATCATACTAAAGAAAGAAATTAAAAATAAACGTTTAATCATGTGAAAACTCCAAAACAAAAATTAATTATACCTAGCTTGTAATTTTTTTATAAGTATCAAAAAAATAATAATTACTAACTTTTTAAACAATAGTTTTTTATAAAAAAAACAACAAAAAAATAATTAAAAAAAATAATATTTTTAATGTGATAAAAATATATAAACTTCATTGAACATATCACAACGCATAATCATATTAAAGTATACATTCACTAGAATTTAAAACAAAATAAACCAAGATATATTTAGTTTTTAAATTTTATACAAAGTGAACAATGTCAACAGCCCCTAGCCTTCTTTTAAGTCTGATTCCTCACGATGTGAAAGCTTTTCTGAAAGGGATTCAAAAGGCGAGATTTTCTTTTCATCGTGACTTTCAACAATTTTTGTAAGTTCAGCCTGAGGGGCACGCGGATAGGGATCCAAAGAAAGTGCTAAATGTTGTGCTATCACTTCGCCCATATCAAGTTCCGATGATTCAAGTATTTCAGGGACTTCTTCGTCATCTAAATAAGGCAAATCAATTTCAGTTTGATCTTTTTTACCGTATTTATCTTCTTTTTTTTCTTCAAAAAATTCTAGAAGATTATCTTTGATTTTTGCAATGACAGGCTCAAACGTTATAACACAAGTTTGAACAACTTCGCATTTAAGCTTACCTTTCAAACAAATAACATTACCATCTTCCGGACGCCAAACTTCACATTCAGCATTAAGATATCTAATTTTTTGCAACCCAAAACGTTTTGCAAGCGCATCACATTCTTCAGCTGTTGCACTTAATGTAAATTTTTTAGGATCATCTGTTAAATCAAAAATAGAAACAACACGCGAAAATTCCGGGACTATCTGAATATGAGATAAAGTCATTGCCCTACTCCCTTTACAAAAATTATAACATCTTAATATATTAGGCTATTTTCGAGAGATCTTTCAACAAATCCTCAAAATCAATTTCACCCTTAATAAGATCAGTATCACTTATCTTGGTTAAAATCTCAACCTGACGTGTCATATATAATGCCAAATCATCTAGTTTTAAAGAATCCAATGCTGCTTTTTCAAAAAAACTTACAAAAGATTGTTTTAAAAAATCAAAATCATCTAAACCTTTTTCATAACATTCAATCCGCGCATAAAAAAGCTCTGCAAAAGATTTAATTTTTTTGCCAACACTTAAATCACCAACACCTAATTCGCGAATAGAACGATCAAGATCGTAAAAAAGAAGATCAAACAAATTTTGCCCTAATTTTTTATGTTTTTTCAATCGATGCAAAGCCAAAAATGCATGAATTAAAATAAGTTCGAAGCGCCCTTTGATAGAATCTTCAATTTTTAATGTCTCATAAAACCAGGGTGATCTTGCTTGTTCAACCAATCGCTGGTAAATACTATAGGCAGGCTTCTTATATCTGTTTTGAAACAGATTGAATATGGACATTTGTTTAACCTTATAAACTCTTTAGGATTCTTGATGAAAAAGATTACGTTACTTGCTCTTTTTGCCCCTCTTGCACTTTCAGCCATTCTTACGCTTTCAGGATGTGTATCAAAAATTGACGTTCATGGCAAATATATAACTGAAGAGCAAGTGAAACAAATTGAAATATCAAAACATAATAAAAATGATGTGGAAGAGCTTTTAGGCTCACCTTCCAATGAATCCCCTTTTGATGGCAATATTTGGTATTATGTAGGCCGCAAAACAAGCAAAACCTCATTTTTAAACCCTGTGCTTGTTGATTTCAAAGGGTATGCCATTCATTTCAATGAGGATGGTTATGTTGATAAATTCGCACAGCTCACAAAAGAAGATCTAATTAAAATCACACCAGCACGTAGATATACGCCCACTGCAGGACATGAAATGTCTATTTTAGAGCAAATGGGCAGCTATGTTAAACGTGGTGCTGTTGAAAAGAAAAAATAGACTTCTTTCGAAACTCTACTACTGCGGGCGATTGCTGCGTCGTTTCGGTACTCAGATCCTCAAGTATGAAGAATACACGAGGGAACCCGTGCCGAATCTTCTATCACTCGCCTCACATTAGCGAGTTTCGAAAGAAGTCTAATAATTGCATCCCTATTTTTTTAAAAATAAGAGGTTGTTGGCATTTCAGCCTTCAGCCCCTCCTTCTATGTCCTACTTCTTATCCACAGAAACCCCAAATATCAAAGTGAAAGACATTGCGACGCATTTTACACAAACTTAGCCTTAACGAAGATTTATGAATTACACGAACACAAACAAAAACATTAACCTTAAATCTTGAGTAATCCAAGACGACAGAAATTCCTTATAATCAATATATTATTTCTATTACAAATACAAAAAACATAAAAACCTTTAAATTTTATTAAAACTATGCTACAAATAATCCATTATTAAATTATATATATTTTTATTTAGGAAAAAATTATGCGCTTATTATTATGCCTTGTTATATCTTTTTGTTTTTTAAATATTCACACGTCAGCTGCTCTCATTAAACGAGAAAAAATTCATGATTATGCAAATGTTATTCAAGACAAAACAAACATACCTAAAATTAGTAATAATGGAAAATTAATCGCACGTTTTAGTGAAAATTATGATAAAATCATCGTCATTAATATTAAAAAATCAACAGAAAATACACTAAACATTCAGCATGAAATAGATTTAACTGACCTACAAAATGAAATTAATCATGATTATTTTTCATCCATTTCTTTTGTAGGAAATGATCAATATATTATATTTTGGCGAACATTAAAAAACAATAACGAAAACAATGAACAAATTTTTAAAATTGACCTTAAAACAAATGTAATTTCACGTATTGAAATTGACGATCAAAACCTAATATTTTCTAATTATTATATAAGAGGTTTAAACAATGAAGAAATATTAATTTTATGTGAAAAAAAAATGCACATCGACAATGAAAGATATATTTATTACGTTCAACAAACTGAGTGCAATCTTATAAAAAACAAAATAGATATTCTTAGGAATGAGTATAAAAATGAAGAAAAAATAAATAAAAATTCACCAAAAGCGATATATTTGTACACCGAAATAAATAAATTATTAAGTGACGAAATAGACATTTCCGATAAATTAAAAATACAAAAAAAGCTAATCAAAAACACACCTTACGAAATATACCGCTTCAACATTATGAATAATACATTTACCAAAGAAACAGATTTTATATATGGATATCCTAACTTATTGATTGATGATTCTCTTCAAATCAAAGCCGCAACAACAACATCCCCTAAAAATAATAATAAAAAACACATTTGGATAAAAAATGGCGAATTATGGAACAAAATACATAAATTTACAGGCAATGATATTAAAATCTTAGATCTATCCGACGACCAGAACATATTGCATTTTATAAACCGTAAAAATAATTTTAAAGAAGTCTTTTCATATGATATTTCTTCAAATAAAACAACCTTATTAGCCTCTCACCCCAAAGCTGATATTGTTGATTTTATCCATTTTAGCGAAATAGAAAAATTTTTTAAAAATATATTTCCTGATTTAAGCCAATTTAAAGATACATATTTTTACATAACAAATGTTCTTAGACCTTTAATTCACACAAACAATCCAACATTTCAACCTATAGTTACTTTATTTAACAATCTCAATTTAACATCCTATACAACAAGCACATTCACCAAAAATAAATTAAAATTTTTACTACAATGCAATATATTTAAAGAAGCATCCTATTATTATCACTTTAAAATAAACACACCATCAAACATTTATCAATTGTATGATTTTTTAAGAAATCCAAAAAAAATATTCTCGGTCAAAAAATTAAAACTTTTCCCAGAACGCCAAAAAATTGATAAAATCTCAAGCCTCAAAATACCCAGAACGTTTAAATCACGAGATGGATTAGATCTCCATTGCTATATCACACTTCCTAAAAATGCTTTCAAAAATGGCACCATCATTCCACATCCCTTCATTGTTGATGTACATGGCGGGCCACATTCACGTAATGAATTATGTTGGGAGGATGATATACAAATTTGGGCAGATCGTGGCATCGGTACGATTCAAATTAACTACAGAGGATCAAAAGGATTTGGTCAACAATTCAAAGAAGCTTGTTATGGCGAAATAAGCCATAAAATGGTTGATGATATTGAAGATGTTGTTTTGCAGCTTATTAAAGAAAATGTTATTGATCAAAATAAGCTTGCCATACACGGCTATTCTTATGGTGCTACAATCGCCTATAATATGCTCACCCAAAAACCACATCTTTTCAAAGCAGGCATTACAGGTGCTGGCGACGCCGATTATGAATTATTAGTTAAACATGACAATAGAGATTATTGGAAACAAATTGTTTTTGGGCGCAAAAATATATCAAATCAGAAAATTAAAGAAGAATCTCAAAAAAATTCCCCCATTCATTATGTACAAAACATTTCTGTACCATTGCTCATTATCTCACCTGACAAAGATGATACGGTTTCGTACAACCAAACAATGTTGCTACATAAAAAACTTAAAGAATTCAAAAAAGATGTTGCTGTTTATAAAGTGTCATCAGAAGATCATTGTAATTGGAAAATTGAAAATTATAAGGCGAGTTCTGCTTTAAAAGAAATTTTTATATGTTGTTTATTTGAATTGCCTTGTCAATGCATTAATGATGAACTTAATAATGCACCAAATATAAAACCTATCTTAGATCCTGATGATGAATGGGGGAATTATAATTGGCCTGAATATGACACAGAAGAATATGATTCTGATGATCAAAAACATATGCCTGTTTGGGCTGATCTGAGTAATTCAGATATCGATGAAACAAATGGCTTTGAATCAGAAGAATATGATCCAGAAAACGCATATTAAAACATTTTAAATATATACGTAGCTGCCCATTTGATAGCTGCGTATATATTACTTTATTTTTCCAACGACAGAAATATCAAGTGATCGCACCAAAAAATTGTGCAACAATAATCAAAATCATTAAATATATAAAATCTGTTAATGTTTCATTGCAATCTTTATTTGAACGTTTAATACTCTGCAATAAATCCACATGATGTTTTTCTAAAATTAATTTTATTATTCGTTCTCTTTCTTCAGATTCATTTTCGATTGAATGTCTATCACTGTCCATATTGTCAATGTCCAGACCATCATCTAAATTTTCTTCTAATTCGAATGCAATATCGTTAATTTTCGCAGCTTCAACAATATTCAGATTACAATACAGAAATCCCAATATTGTAAATAATACTATTTTAAATTTCATTCTAAATTATCTCTATTTATATACATTGTCTCATAAAGGTTCTTAAACATATGAGCAAAATCAAGATACACCAAAAAAACAAAACCACTTAAGCTAAACTTGCAATTCTCAACAACTCACTTTATTATTGCCTAGTTTATAAATGCATGATCTGAAAAGGTGATTTATGCGGATTGCGATTCTCAAAGAGCGTGGGTTTAATGAAACACGCGTTGCTGTTTCTCCCGAAACTGTCAAAAAATATTTATCATTAGGGTTTTCTGTTTGTATAGAAAAAGATGCAGGTCTTAAATCTCAATTTTTAGATGAAGATTATGTAAAATTTGGCGCTGAAATCAAAGCCACGCCAAAAGAAACTCTTGAAAATGCGGATCTTATTCTGCATGTAAGATCACCCCTTTTGGATACAAATTCTGCTTCCGAAGTCGCCTTCTATAAAAAAAATGCGACGCTCCTTGGTCTTTTAGATCCTTACGCGGATATTAATCAATTTGTCGATTATGCTAAATCAGATATTACAAGCTTTAGCTTAGAACTTATCCCACGCATTAGCCGGGCGCAATCCATGGATGTGCTGTCATCTCAAAGCAATCTCGCAGGTTATAAAGCTGTGTTAGATGCAGCGTCAGAATTTGGACGCGCTTTCCCCATGATGATGACGGCAGCAGGCACGATTCCACCTGCACGTGTTCTCGTTTTAGGTGCAGGCGTTGCAGGCTTACAAGCGATTGCAACCGCAAAAAGATTAGGAGCCATTGTCTCAGCTTTTGACGTAAGACCCATTGCAAAAGAACAAGTTGAAAGCCTTGGCGCTTCTTTTGTTGAGGTTGAAGCACCTGTTGAATCTGCAGAAACATCAGGCGGTTATGCTAAAGAAATGAGCGACGATTATAAAAAGCGTCAAATGCAAAAAGTCGCCGATGTCTTAAAAAACATTGATATCGTCATATGCACAGCCCTTATCCCTGGAAAACCAGCACCCGTTCTAGTAACCGAAGACATGGTCAAAAACATGAAACCAGGTAGCGTCATTGTCGATTTAGCTGTTGAACGTGGTGGCAATTGCGTCATAAGTGAAGCAGGCAAAATTGTTCATAAACATCATGTTAAAATTATGGGACATCTAAATGTACCAGGTCGATTAGCATCAGATGCCAGCCGTCTTTATGCACGTAATTTGTATCATTTTGTTGAGCTTTTATGGGACAAAGAAGCTAAAAATCTTAAAATAGATTTAGAAGATCCTATTATTCAGGCAACATTGATGACGCATCAGCACAACGTAATTCATCCTGATTTTGGTGGTCCAAATCCAAAAAATTCAACGAAAAATGATGAATCAAAAGCTGTTGAGGCTGAAATATTGCCACCAAATCAAGAAAATGCAGATCATGACAAAGACGACAAAGCCTCTTTTGAAGGGAGATTAAGCGCATGAGCATCAAAGATATCATTGAAAAATTATCAACTCTATCCGAAGAAACGCAAAATCTATCAGGCGAAGTGAAATCTTTATTGATGCAAGCGCAGCAAATACCTCTGGAAGGTCAAACAACAAGTCCGTTTTTATTGGGCTTAACTGTTTTTATCCTTGCATGTTTCGTTGGTTATTATGTTGTTTGGCGTGTGACGCCCGCTTTGCATTCGCCTTTAATGGCTGTGACCAATGCGATTTCGAGCGTGATTATCGTAGGCGCACTCATTGCAATGGGACCTGACCTTATGGGTACTTCTAAACTCTTTGGTTTTATCGCGATCGTTTTGGCATCGGTTAATATTTTCGGCGGATTTATTATCACGCAACGCATGCTCGACATGTTTAAGAAAAAACAATAGGAAACGATTATGGCTTCATCAATTTCAGTAATTTTATACCTCGTTTCAGCTATTTGTTTTATCATGGCATTACGTGGATTATCCTCCCCTGATTCAGCCCGACAAGGAAATATGTTCGGCATGGCTGGAATGCTTATCGCGATTCTTACAACCATTTTCAGTCATTCCATTTCCTCCTACATTCTGATCATTGGTGGAATAGCTGTTGGCGGTGGCATTGGTGCCATTATCGCCAAAAGACTTCAAATGACCTCTTTACCCCAATTAATGGCAGCATTTCACTCTTTAGTTGGGATGGCAGCAGTCTGCGTTGCAGCCGCCGCATATTATGCCCCACAAGTTTATGGTATTGCGGAAATCGGACACATACACGCCTCTAGCCTTATTGAAATGAGTTTAGGGTCCGCGATCGGTGCCATTACCTTTACAGGATCAATCATTGCTTTCGGCAAATTACAAGGCTTGCTTTCCAGCAATCCCCTTATTTTTAGTGGACAACATAAATTAAATGCGCTTTTAGGGCTTTCTCTTTTAGGCCTTATCATCCTTTTTACTATTCTTCCAAACTCTTTTGTTTTTTGGGCAATAGCGCTTGTTGGATTTGCACTTGGTTTATTACTGATCATGCCTATTGGTGGCGCTGATATGCCTGTTGTTGTATCCATGCTCAATTCTTACTCAGGCTGGGCCGCCTGCGGCATTGGTTTTACGCTCACCAACAACTTACTAATCATCACAGGCGCGCTTGTAGGTTCATCTGGTGCCATCCTTAGCTATATCATGTGTAAGGGCATGAACAGATCGATCCTCAACGTTCTTTTGGGCGGATTCGGTGGTGATTCTGGCGGATCTACACAAGCTGCAGGTTCTAATGCGGATAAACCCGTCAAATCAGGAAGTGCCGAAGATGCTGCTTTTATTTTAAAAAATGCAGGTTCAGTTATTATCGTCCCAGGCTATGGAATGGCTGTCGCCCAAGCACAACATACATTACGCGAAATGGGTGATATGCTTAAAAAAGAGGGCATTAAAGTGCGCTATGCGATTCACCCTGTTGCAGGTCGTATGCCAGGCCATATGAATGTGTTATTGGCTGAAGCAAATGTACCTTATGACGACGTATTAGAACTTGATGAAATCAACCGTGACTTTGCATCGAGCGATGTCGCTTTTGTCATTGGGGCCAATGATGTGACCAATCCAGCAGCGAAAACGGATCCTAAAAGTCCTATTTATGGGATGCCTATTTTGGATGTGGATCGTGCAAAAACGGTATTGTTTGTCAAACGTTCTATGGCTTCAGGCTATGCCGGTGTCGAGAATGAACTTTTCTTCAGACCCAATACAATGATGCTTTTTGGTGATGCGAAAAAAATGTGCGAGCATATTATTCAATCATTGGACCATTGATTAATCAATCTACAGGACAAAAAATTAAATTGCTTCGGTTTCACCTCTCCCCTTGTGGGAGAGGTCGTCGCGCAGCGGCGGGTGAGGGGTACCTAAATCGTTTACAAAGAGCACCAACATCATACCATAATCTAAGCATTGCCAAACAAATACTCATCTCTCCAAAATTGTAAAAACCCCTCACCCGCTCCCTTTGGTCGCGACCTCTCCCACAAGGGGAGAGGCAAAAAAACCCTTCTTTTGGAGGACTTTGGTAAAAAATTGTTTTCACTTCTTAGAAATAAGTTCCGGAGTGTGAGAGCGGGATACTTAAAAATAGGCTTAATTTCTTTTTTTTGTCCCGTAGATTGTTGATTAATATTCTTCTTCAAAACAAAAGAACGGACATCTCATCTAAAAGATGCCCCTTTCTTTATTCAACGTCATCACCATCAATTTTGCTTAACAAATCCTTAATACTTTTTGATCGCCCAAACCCAATCCTACCTACGTTTGAATGAGCTGGCTTATGCATCTTCAAAATATTATCACCCACCTCAAAATTAATATTTGATCCTTTTGATGGCGTCATTTTTGTTTTATACTCCTTACCTAACACATTCATAAGACGCATAAATTGTGCATGAGATGCTTTTGATACATAAGAACCCTTAAATCTATCAAGTAATTTTTGCTCTTTCTTTTTTTTGGGCTTTTTTCTGGATTGCACTTCAACTTGTCCATTATTAACTTCGGACTCATCTTTAGTAGATATAGCTATTTTTCGAGCTTGATGTGCTCTATGAATTGCAACAGGATCAATATCTTGATACGCGTCCAAATCTGTTGGAGTTTCTATAATTATGGTTGGATTTTCAACAGAATCATCTTCATTATCTGAATCCGATGATGTCTCTTCAGGTTGATCAGGATATTGTTCTATTTCGGCCATTATAGACTGAATTGTTTCTTTAAAATCATCATACATTTCGGACACTTCGAAAGGTTGCTCTAATACTATTACAGAAGAATCTGAATTTAAAGAATCAATCTGTTCTGGTATTTGAAAAAAACCTAACATAAGTTTAGCATTTTCTGATGCCTTGCATTCACTATTATTTGAAAGTTCACAAAGAATTTCATGAGATTTTTTTAAATCTTTAGGTGCCGCTTTTGAAAAACCTGACATTGTTAAGATAGAGTAAATAAAACTTGCCTGCGCAATACCTGCTTCATGGGCTTTTTTAGTACACTCAAAAACTTCTTCTTCAGTAATATTCTGTCTGTAATATTCAAAACAATCATCTCGATAGAAAAAATACTTCATACCAATTAAAGTCATAGCATCTAAATTACCCAAACGTGCCGCTTTGATCATATAATCCCAAGACTTTTTAGGATTATATCCTTCTTCTTCAAACTCATAGAGCTCCCCATAAAGTAATGCTAATTTATACATTAAATCAGCATCATCTTTGAACTCAGGAAGCTTTAATAATTCCAAACAAATTTTTTCTGCTGCTTTTTTTGACTGTTGCGTAACCTCAAAACCAGCAACACCAAACATATAGATATATACTAAGTTTTTACCCGCAATTTCTGATTTAGATGCTATTTTTGTATAATATTCAATAATTTTATTAAAGTCTTTTTTATAGTCACCTAATTCTTTCAAATGCGCTTCAGCCATAATTTCAGCGCAACGCACCTCATCAATATTTTCTTCGAAACCTTTTTGAATAATTTCAAGAAGTTTTTGTTGTGTGTTTAGGCTTAAGTAATTAATAAAATTTGTATATATTAAACAGCATTTTTTTAAAGCAATCTCTTTAAAGGCATCTTTATCAATTGAATTCATATCAGAGATATTAAAAAAAGCTTCATAACACATTGATACAAGTTTTTCGCTTAATTCTGTTATTTTTTTTAAATCTTGCACTGGATTTTGAGTTTCATTATCAACTTCATTATAGAGCCGAATTGCACAAAGACATTTAGCATCCATCCATCCATTATAAGATGCTTGTTCATACCAAAAATCAGCTTTTTCTTTATTTGTATTTATATTGATTGTGTGCGCATATTTTTTATTTTGCATGTTTGCAGCGTCTAATTCAGATTTACGAAATTCGCAATGTTCATTTTTAGGGTCATAAAGCATCGCTAAATAAAATTGCATTTTAGGGTGATTTTTATACGCAAAAAGATGAAGCAACGCCATTAAGTGATCTGAAGTATTTACTGTTAAGTTAATTTGATAATTACATTGTTCTAAAGTTTTTGTGTACTTAAATGGATTCAAAATCTCATCTTCACAAGATGACACAAGTAATAAATGAGCAATTTTAAGTTGTGCCTCTTCACTTCCCCATGAAGCCGCCTTAAGAAGAGCACTCAAATAAAAAGATGGATCCTTGCTATTTTTTTCAAGTTTCATTAACAATGTATAAACGGACTGGATAGAATTTATATCGTCATTTTTACATATCAACTTGTTCATAAGAGAAAAATTATTAAAATATTTTTCACCCACACCAGGATTCATTGATCCATAAATATAATTTTTATATTGTTCTTTTTCCCTTACATTTTTTATTGATTCAATTTTATATATGAAAGATTTTATAGCGTCAATGTCACCATTACTTGATGCTGTAAAATAATAATGATGAATCGTTACATCTTTTCTTAATGATGGGTTTTTTATTTCTAAAAAAATATCTTTATTTTCAATTTTGTTTTCGAAAATGAGCTTTCCTGTAAGATATTGAGCTCTCGATATCTTTTCAATTCTTAAGTCTTCAAGTTCTTTCTGTTCTTTTTTTGTATTTATTTTTTTCTTTCCTTTGTTCACCTTAAGTTTATTAGTGATTTTTATATAAATCTTAGAAGCTGCTAAATTACCTTTTGTAAGCAAAGAAGATGTCTCGGTTAAATAAATCAAATCATCAGAAGACAATGGCATGCTTCTTCCATCAATTGAACCTACATGATTTTTATATAGATCTAAAATATAAGGATGCGCATAAATATTACCCCCTTTTAATGGGTACAATTCTTGATAGGCCTCACGATATTTTTGTTGCTCGTAAAGGTTAACACCTTCATAAAAACCTGCAAAAACTGATTGAAAAAAAACAAATGAAAACAATACGAAAGATATTGAAAAACGAAACATAACACACCAAATTATAATAAAAAAAATTACTTATACCACATAACATACAGTATATCAATATTAATTTCAATTCTATTCAAAACAAAATACATATTTAACTTTACTATTTTATCTAACAGCGATAGATAAACCCGTTTGAAAATTACACTTTCAAAATAAGTTAAATTTGTAGCATAAAAAAAATAAAAATGTTAATTTTCATCTGAGATGTTTAATGATTCTCGCGAACCTTGAAAAACGTCAATAAATAGATCGTTAGCATCAATTTTGAAAGATATTTAATGTTTAAATTTAAAACACCATTAAGACCAAAACCACCCCAAAAACTAAAGATAAAAATTCGCGAAAAAGTGCGCGCCGATCATCTTTTAGTAACATTGGGCATTGCAGAAAACAGAAGCAAGGCGCAAGCCTTTATCAAAGATGGCCATATATTTCATGGTGATGTCCCCATCGAAAAAGGGGGAGAACTTTTCCCAGCCGATACGATTTTGGACTATAAAGGCAAGACACATTCCTGGGTATCCCGTGGGGGATTAAAGCTTGATTATGCGTTGCAATTTTTTAATCTATCACCTGAAAACAAAATATGTATGGATGTTGGTGCTTCAACAGGTGGTTTTACACAAGTTTTACTTGAAAAAGGCGCTTCTAAAGTTTATGCCATTGATGTTGGGCATGACCAACTTGATTTCTCATTACAAGACGATTCGCGCGTTATCAATATTGAGCGTATGAATGCACGCGCCTTAACGAGTGTTGAAATCCCTGAAAAAATTGATGTAATTGTTTGTGATACAAGCTTTATAAGTCTTATCAAAGTACTTGAAACACCCTTAACTTTTGCGCAAAAAGATGCGTGGCTTGTAGCGCTTATTAAACCCCAATTTGAAGTCGGCAAAGGTTTTGTGGGTAAAGGTGGGATTGTACGAGAACCTGATTTACACGAAAAATCAATTCAAGATGTTTCTATTTGGCTTGAAACACAAAATTGGAAAATTTTGGGTGTTACAGAAAGTCCTATTTTAGGATCCAATGGAAATAAAGAATTTCTGATTGCTTCTATTAAACTTTAACATATTTTTTACTTGTTTTTTTATTTTTTTTGTATGATAATTTAATATAATTTAAATTTTATACATTAAGGATTAAAAAATGACTAAAATTAAATCGTTTCTGTCACTTACAATTATTTTGTCTTCTTTTATAAACGCTTCTTTTGCAATGCGTCATGTTTTAATAGAAGGAAAGCCATTTAGCGATAGAACAATAGAAATGGAAGCTGAGATACAAAAAGATTTTCCCTATGTTTTGCCAGGAATTGCAAGATTTACAGAAGGAAATGCGCACCACATTATGTATCATTCTTTTATTGCCATTCAACCAAATGTACTTCTTACTTGTGCCCATGAAATTGTAGAACACATCAAAAATAAGAAAAATTATAAAAAAACAAAGACTTCTGAGTTTCAAACTGAGTTATTTATAAAAGGAAAAAAATATAACGCACATTGGGTTATTCATCCATCATATGTAAATCCTCCTGATTCATTAATTAAAAATATCGGCTTTACAGAAGATATTGAATCAAACAGAACTTTGATTGAAAGTGCAATTGGTGCGACTGCGCAACCACAATATGATACAGCCCTTGTTTTTTTAGACGAAGCAATTGAAGGCCTTGATGTTTTTGCAAATCTTTCAGCATCTGAACCAGTACCAGCAATCGAAGCAGAAGCAAAATTAATTGCTTGTGGATTTATGGCTACCAACAATAAAATACAATCAAATGATGCTAGTAAACTTGAACATAAAGATGAAAAGTTTATGGCTTTAAATAATTTGTTTTTAACTAAGAGCCTGCGGGAAAATGAACCTCTAAATGCATTTAAATTTATGAAAAGACAAACAGGGAACATCAAAATATTTTTTGATGAACAAAAATCTGCGTTTGCTTCAATTCAACCTTATCCAAAAGGTGATTCAGAAACTTTGTTTTTGTATCCTTCAGATTACACAGCGATCATTGATCCTGTCGCAGTCGTTCAAGGTGATTCAGGCGGTGCTTTGCTTTTAAATGAAAATGAGCGTTTCGTCGTAAAAGGTGTAAACTCTTCTCATACCCACGTATCATTACAACAAATGCCTGACGATCAATATGCTGAACTTTTTGGCGCTGATTATCAAATACCTAATAAAACCTATTTTGCACCTATTGCCATGAGTAAAAATTGGATTGACGAAAAATTAGCCGAACGCCAGATATCAATAGAATGGGCTCAATAAATTATATACCCAAATGATTTGGAAATGCTGATTTTTTAGGCATGAGATTTGAGGTGATTTTTGATGCCGAAAATTTCGACAGATAATTGTTTTACCTTAGAAATTTTTGGTTCAAAAAGCGACCAAAGGTCATCGGCTAAAAACGGTAGTT
>JAUYSY010000108.1 GCA_030696155.1 Alphaproteobacteria bacterium
TGCAGGGTGGAATCGTTACCCATTTTTCAGATACAAAGCGTCGTGAAACATTGGCAGATGGTATTGCAGTTAAAAAAACGGGTGAATTTACATTTGAGTTGATCCAAAAATATGTGGATGAAGTTCTAGTCGTTGATGAACATTTTATTGAGCTTGGTGTTTTTATGCTAAGTGAAAAACAAAAATTTATTGTTGAGGGGGCAGGGGCGGTGCCTTTGGCTGCAGCTTTACAATATAAGCATCTGTTTCAGGATCGTAAAATCGGTTTGGTTATTAGTGGTGGTAATATTGATTTACGTGTTTTATCCTCTATTTTGATGCGTGGTCTTATGAAGGCTGGACGGCTCGCGCGTATTAATGTATGTGGAAGCGATGCGCCTGGGACGCTTGCAAAAGTAGCTAGCATTATTAGCCAAAAAGGTGGTAATGTTATTGACATATTTCACCAGCGTGTTTTTTATGACTCGCCTGTTAAACGGGTAGATATGCAATTCATGATTGAGTTTGAAAGTATGCAACAAATGCAGATCCTTATTCAATCGCTTAATGATGAAGGTTTTGAGACAAAAGCCACAGATTCTATAAAGCTATTGAGCGAATATTATGATGATTATAAAACAGTAAAACTTGTATCGTAAATCAGATGAATGAAAAAGAAATGACAGAACAAGAATTAAATATACCTTTAGAAATTGTAGAATCCGATAATCTTTATCGCGATGTGCGTATTAAAAAGATGGAAGAATTAAGGGAAATGGGTGTTAATCCTTATCCTTATAAATTCGAAAAAACGCATGATGCTTTACTCTTACAAGAAAAATATGCCGAATTGGCAATGGGCGAAGAAACAAATGATAAAGTCATTGTTGCTGGCCGTATCATGGCGTATCGTAATTCGGGTATGTTTATTGATTTGCAAGATGTAACAGGCCGTATTCAGGTTTTTTGTCATAAAAATAGACTCGATGAACAGCAATTAAAAGTAATATCCCTTTTTGATTTGGGCGATATTATTGGGGTTTATGGTTATATTCGTAGGACACCGCGGGGTGAATTAACGATTAATGCTGAAAAAGTAGATTTGTTATCGAAATCACTTTTACCACTCCCTGAAAAATATCATGGTCTAACAGATAAAGAAGTGCGTTATCGCCAACGTTATCTTGATTTGATTATGAACGAATCAACACGCGTGACTTTACGTAATCGTAGTAAAATTATTGCGTCCATCAGACAATATTTGAACGGTCTAGACTTTTTAGAAGTCGAAACACCGATGCTTCATTCAATTTTTGGAGGGGCTGCAGCGCTTCCTTTTTCAACGCATCATAACACCTTGAATATGAAACTTTATTTAAGGGTCGCACCAGAACTTTACTTAAAAAGATTGATTGTGGGTGGCCTTTCAGAAAAAGTATTTGAATTGAATCGTTGTTTTAGAAATGAAGGTATTTCCTTCAAACATAATCCTGAATTTACATCGATTGAAATTTATCAAGCTTATGCTGATTTCAGTGATATGATGGATTTAACTGAAAATATTATATCCTATGTTGCTGAAACGGTGTTCGGGACTTTGGATTTTGAATATGATGGCAAACAAATATCCTTTAAAGGGCCTTGGGCTAGACGTTCGATGCTTGATTTGATTCATGATGTGACAAATGTCCATTTTGGTGAATTAGATAATGAGCAAGCCTATCAAGAAGCCAAAAAATTAGGGATTGATGTGCCAAAAGGTGCGAATTGGGGTAAAATTGTTGAAGCTGTTTTTGGTGAAAAAGTAGAAACAAAACTTATTCAGCCAACACATGTAACGCATTTTCCACGTGAAATTTCACCTTTAGCACGCGAAGATCGTGATAATCCAAGGTTAACAGAACGTTTTGAAAGTTTTGTGAATGGTTGGGAATTAGCCAATGCGTTCTCTGAACTTATTGATCCAATTGATCAACGTGGTCGTTTCGAACAGCAAATGAGTGAGCGCGGGGCAGGCGACGTCGAAGCGCATCCTATGGATGAAGATTTCGTGACCTCTCTTGAATATGGTATGCCGCCAACGGGTGGTCTTGGTATTGGTATTGATCGTTTAATCATGTTGTTAACAGGATCCTTGACGATTCGAGATGTTATTGCTTTCCCAACATTAAGACCCAAAACTGACTAGATAAAGACTGCGGAGTAAATAAATGCGATTGATTTTAGCTTCTTTAACGTTTGGTTTTATGGTGCAGGCAGTAAGTATTGCCAAAAGTGCTGATGATTTTATTGAGGAAGTGGAAGAGCTGAATCATAAAATGCAGGATGCACATCCTGCTGGACAATATGATATACCACATCACCAGCCTGTCATACTACCTAAAAATCATTTTGCGCCGCATCATGCACCAACGCCTGAAGCGCGAGCTGAAATTATGATTAGTAATCTCAATAATGTTGTGCGTGATTTAACAGGTAAAATTGAAAAACTAGAACATCAAGTTGGTTTGTTAGAGCAAAAATTAGGCGATAAGCCTCAGGACGTTGTTGCTACTACTACATCAAATGTTCCATCTAACGATGCAGTCACCTATGAATCAGATATGCAGAAGGCCGCTGATGATGAACAATATGCAACTTCCAAAGAGGCGACTGTTAAAACATTGGGCACCGTCTCGCCAGAAGCTGTGCAAGCCTTAGATCCTGAAGTTAAAAAAGCGAAATTAGAACCTGTAAAACCTTTAGAAATTCCTGGTACAGCTAAAGAGCATTATGATTATGCTTATAATTTGTTACTTTCGAAAGATTTAGGTGGCGCTCAAATCGCGTTTAAAGCGTTTATTAAAAAATACCCTAATCATGAATTGGCGGCGAATGCTAAATATTGGTTAGGTGAAACGCATTATGCGAGCCAAAATTTTCAGAAAGCAGCCAAAAAGTTTTTGGTAGGGTATCAAGAGCATAAAACAAATCCGAAGGCACCTGATAATTTGTTGAAGCTTGCTTTATCGTTAGAGCAACTTAAAGAAAATCAAAAAGCCTGTACGATTCTTAAAAAAATTCAGTCTGAATATCCTAAGGCGACAGCTATTTTAGAGCGCGTAAAGCAAGAATCTGCAAAATTGAAATGTGCGGGTTGAGTTTTATTAAATTCTATATTAACTAAATTTTAACACTCAACATTTATAATAATATCAATGGGTCAATTGAATGTTTGGAGAAAA
>JAUYSY010000111.1 GCA_030696155.1 Alphaproteobacteria bacterium
AACCATACAAACAACTAATTATTTTTGTAGGTTTTAATGACTGTGAAGAAAGAACAATTTTTTGAACAATTTCTCGAGCTTTATCTTGAATTTCTTCTGGATATGTTTCGAGTAATTTTTCAAGAAGTGGTTTAATAATTGTATAATCTAACACTTTAACATTGCTAGGAAGTTTGTATATTTCTTTTAATTTATTAAAGCAAAATTTAGCATCTTCATTATCTTCATCTGTTCTTTTTAAAAGTTCTTTATATTGTTTTAGGTAACTGTAAAATATATTTTTTGTTTTTTCTGTAATTTTTCCCTCAGCAAATCTTTCATCCATTTTTTTTTGGTATTTTAATATTTTTGCATAATTTCCTGATTGTAAGGACGCAGGTAGAAGTTTGTTTTTTAGATTGGTAAATAGTGTTTGAATTTTTTCACTAAAAAGGCCTGCAGTTAAATAGGAACCTCCTAAAATATCGAAAGTAGTTCTTCCTATATTGCCGATAGAAAATTCATTGTCTAAGTCGCATTCTTCCTCTGCATCGGGATCGCATGTCGTGGATGAATAGTATTTATACCCAAGATATAGACTAGGTATAATTATGTAGGGGAGAATAGGGATTGCTTTTTTGCCAATTGCTTTAGCTTTTGCAATGGGTTTGGATAAAAATTTTTCATGGTCGTAAGCATCATTATAGATAAGTCCTGATGGTGGTAGAAATTCACTTTCTAAGTTTAAGTCAGATACATTAATTTCAACATAGTTTTTTTTATCATCTTTATCTTCGTCATCTGCTGCATATAAAGGTTGGTGCATTTCTAAACAAAAACAAAGCATAAGAATATACATTTGTATTTTTTTCATATTAAATCTCCATTAAAAATAAATTATAAGAAATGTATCATTTTAGTTGCATTAATGCAATATAAATAGTTTTTTAAATTTAAATTTTGATTTATAATGATTTAATTTTTTGTTTTAATCATATTTTTTTAATTTTTATATATTAATATATTTTATAATTTTTTAATCTACACAACAATTTTTTTTTTAAAACGTGATGTTTTTACTTTTGGTTAATATAGCTTCATTTGTTTCATGTAGGAAAATATTATAATTCGTTCTCATTCCTTCTCTTAACCAAACGAGACGCTATAATACCCTATTAAGAAGTATGTTTTGTTTCCCTGAATGTGTATTCGTGATCTTTTTGGGTTTACATTTGTTTAGGGAAACAGTTTTTTTGTAGCAAGCGTTAATCAACCCAAACAATATCAGGTGCTTTTTCAAGTGCATCGTTGACATAGTGATTCTTTTTCACTTAAAAGGGGTGTGAAATTTTCTGTTTTAAGATTAATCAGGATTAATCGGATACTAGGTAAATTGCCCTTTGATTTTTTGATTGTTTTATTAACAATAAGTGCTTCATCGTCGCAAAAAAATTCAGGAAAACTAAATTCTGAAGGATTATCCTCCGTTATATGAGCACCCAAATCAATTTATTGAAGTATAGTGAGGTGGTCATTGTAAGATTGTTCAGCATCAATGATTTGTATCTTATTTTCGGTGGTATTTATTTTAGCTATTTTTGTGCCGTCAGAACTTAATCTTATTAAGTTTTCAAATGGCATTTTAGATTTTGTGTAACTGGTGTGTTCCATGTTAGTAAAAAAGCTATTACGTGGCTTAACGGCGTATAATTCATTAATAAAAAATGATATTATGAGTGTAAAAAATAAATGTTTTTTCATTTTATTTTATTTACTGTTTAATATGAAGTTGTTGTTGATGGAATGTCTGATTTTTTTGTAACAGACTGATAGCACGGAGCTTGCTCCGCGGCGTTTTACTATTTCATAACCGTGTAACTGAAATGTAAATTAAAGAAAAGTTCATTGTTTTTATTGTTTCTTTTAAGTGTAATAATTGAATTATTTAAGCTCTGTAAGAATTGAACATCGGATTGACTAGTGGAAAGAGACATATGAGGTGTATAATTATTGGGTTGAGTTAAATTATTTAGTTGATAATTATGTTGCATAACAATATCATTTGTTTTTTTGTTAACCTTTTTGAGAAAACTCTCATTCATATTGTTAGGAATTAATGCTAAAATGTTGTTTCCAAAAGGTTGACTCGCCTCTTCTACTTTAAATCTAATAGGCGTTGGGTATTCTCTTTGAAGCTTTTGAGTCAATTGTCTTCCCAATTGATCCATCTGTCTATCTGTAAGATTTGCATCAATATAACCAATTGTTACATGATGGCGTGCGGTTTTTACCTGCATCCCAGAGGGGACTCTAATGTTATTATTTATAAGGTTTTGAGCAGTGTTGCTTACATCTAATTTGATAACTAACCCTTTTGCCGCAAATACTTCACTTGCAATAAAAATTGATAGAAAACTAACAAAAAAATATAATTTTGATTTCATAACGGTACCTTTGTAAATTTAATTAAAAAAATTTATTTTGTTAATATTAATTTTTACAACGATTTTTTTTAAAATACAAGATAAAATTTTAATTTTTTTGTTTTGCGGATTGATCAACTATAGTGTTTTCTAAAAATAATCATATTGAAAAAACAATGTAGGTAAATTGTTGAGTTGTAAAAATTTACACTTCACTCCTTCCTACGTCCCGCGGCTTGTCCGCGGGATCCATGGTGCAGAAGTAACGACAATCAATTAAGAATAAAGCCTTCTAGACGCTTTCTGGATCCCGCGAACAAGTCGCGGGACGTAGGAGGGGTGGTGCGTTTTTATTAGAATTTACTCTATACTCTATTTTGAAGGAAATTTAATCAACCCAAACAATATTGAGTGCTTCAGTTAGTCTAATTATGTAATTTTTTAAAACAGTACATTCTTATTTACAATGAATTCAAATAATAAAAAAAGCTACAACCTCAATCCAAATTGTGTATCTAGAAAGAGGTGTAACTTTTTTTACAAAAGATAAAAGGGTAAAATTTAACCTTGTGGTGGAAGTATGCCAATACGTGTTTCAGGTTTACCTGGTTTACCTTCCGTCCAAAGGTAATAAGGCGGTTCACCAGATTGGTTTAATTCATATTTATAAGGCTGTTTTCTAAACGGATCTGTTGGCATCGATTTAAGGAATGGTCCGCCACCACCTACCCATTCAGTTGCTTCTTCTGCACTTGATGGTTTTTCAATCAACGCATTTAGGCCTTCTTCAGTCGTTGGTAAACGTCCCATATTGAGTTCATAAAGTTCAATTGCACCTTTAATATTTTCAATTTGAATATTTGCGGCTTTTATATTTGCGGCGTCGCCTTTGTTGAATACTTGTTGAACAACAAGGCCCATAATTGTACCAATAATGACAAGAACAATAAGAATTTCCATAAGGGAAAAACCAGATTGGGCACGCCTTTGGTTGAGTGTCAGTGTATTAATCATTTTAATCTCCTATCTAACCTAGACCTTTTTTGAAACTCTACTGCTGAGGCCAATTGATGCGTCGCTTCGGTACTCAGATCCTCATGTATAAAGGATACACTGCGTCCTTCCGTGCCGAACCTTCTATCACTTGTCTCACAGCAGCGAGTTTCGAAAGAGGTCTATAATAAATGAGTATAGCCGCCTTACTGTAAGTCAGTAACGCTTTGTATACCAACAATAATCCCCCCTACAATAGAACCGATGAGCGCACCTACAATCATGATTGAAAGAGGCTCAATAAGTGCTAAAAATTTTTGCATACGATCTTTGCTCGAACGCTCGTAAAGCGTTGATAAAGATTGTAGCATTTCAGCCAAATTCCCAGCTTTTTCACCAACAGAAATAAGATTGATGCTGATGGGAGCAAAGTGGGTATGGTCTCTTAACGCATTGGCAAGTGAAGCGCCAGCACGTACGGAAATGGCAACTTGTGTCATTTGCTGTTGAACACTCGGTGTTTTGAGGCCTGATTTCGCGAGCTCTAATGCTTGCATTAAAGGAATCTTATTGCGCATTAATATGGCAAGCAATGTTGCCCAACGGCCTGTTTCAGAATCTTTCATCCATGATCCAAAAATAGGAATGGATTGAGAAATCTCAAGCGTTCCTTTTTGAACAGCAGGTATGCGGAATAAAAAGACTAATAAGGTAATAAATCCAACAAGAATGCCAAGCACTAAATACATATTGTCACGTAAATACATACCAGATCCCATGACAATACGTGCAAGTCCTGGAAGTTGATCTATTTTTCCTTCGAAAAGAGATTCAAATTTGGGCACAACAACCGTAAAAATGAAGAAAACAGCGCCAATACCTACGAAAATGAGAATGGCAGGATAGGTGAGGGCAGATCGAATATCTTTTTTGATATCCAAATCATATTGCATTTGTTTGGCAGAATCGGCGAGGGCTGATTCTAAATTACCTGTGATTTCACCAGCAGCAATAAGTTGATCAACATAAGAGGGTAATTTGGGTAGGTTTTTCTTAAGTGTTACAGAAAACCGTTCACCGCGTTTAAGATCACCATTAATGTTCTCAAAAGCAGTCGTAATATCAGGGTGAATACCAGAACTTGCAATAGATTCAACGCCATCAGCCAAAGGTACACCTGCTTTTAAAAGAACAGCAAGCTCTTCAAGGACCATAATATGATCTTGGGTTTTGAGTCCACCTTTAAATAAAGTGAAACCTTTTGTTTTTTCTTCTTTTTCAATGGATAAAGAGACTAAGCCTTGAGATTTTAAATTGCGTTGAACTTCACGTTCATTTTCAGCTGTAACTTTACCTCGAATCGTCCTACCGTCATTATTGAGTGCTTCATATTGATACACAGGCATATTTAATCCTCCTGTGCTAGGCCGGTGACACGTAAGACTTCGTCAATGCTGGTTTCGCCATGATATGCTTTGATAAAGCCGTCATCGCGCAATGTTCTGTATCCTTGTGATTTGGCCATACGGACAATATCTTTGGCAGATGCTTTTGCCATAATAAGATCTTGGACTTCTTTGGTCACGTTGGCGAGTTCATAAATACCTAAACGACCGCGATAGCCAATGCCTTGGCATTCATGGCAACCTGTGGCTTGTCTAAAGTTCGGTTGACCTTTGAACAATTTAGGATAATTGCTACGTAATTCGGCAATATGGCGAGAAACTTCATTATTATCAGGTGTATAAGGCTGCGCGCATTCTTGGCAAAGACGACGCACAAGGCGTTGTGCTTGAACACCAAGAACGGAAGATGCCACTAAGAAAGGCTCAACACCCATATCTGTTAGACGCGTAAAGGCGCTTAAAGAATCGTTCGTGTGTAAGGTTGAGAAAACTAAATGACCTGTGAGAGCCGCTTGAATCGCAATTTCCGCCGTTTCAAGATCACGAATTTCCCCAATCATAATGGTGTCTGGATCTTGACGTAAAATGGATCTAAGCGCGCGTGAAAAAGTAAAGCCAATATCTGAAAGTACTTGGACTTGGGTAATGCCTTGAATATTAAATTCGACAGGATCTTCAATGGTAATGATTTTAGCATCACCTGTGTTGATCTCTTCAAGCGTTGCATAAAGTGTTGTTGATTTACCAGAACCTGTGGGGCCGGTAACCAAAAGAATACCATGAGGTTGGCTAACCCATTCGCGGAAAAGGGCTAAATGATCTTCCGCAAAACCAATGCGTTCCAGTTTATAAGATTTGCGTTCTTTAGGCAGAAGGCGCATGACGATGGATTCACCATAAACGCCAGGCAGCGAAGACACACGCACATCAACGTCTTGGCCGCTAATACGTGTGCTGAGACGTCCATCTTGGGGTAAGCGTCGTTCGGCAATATCAATGCCTGAAATAAGTTTAAGGCGAGACGCAACAGCATCAAAACGATCACGGGGTAATGTCAATTTGTTTTGAAGAACACCATCAATCCGGTAGCGAATATGAAAAACGCGTTCACCGGGCTCGATGTGAATATCCGATGATCCTTCATTAAAGGCTTGTGCGAATGTATTGTTGACAAGCTCAACAACAGGGGCTTCTTCAGCGAGTTCACGCAAATGGCTGATTTCATCACCCACAGTGCCGCGATTAAGGTCTAAAGAATGGCGCAAATGTTCAAGGGAACGATCTAAATCTTGCGCGCGGGCAAGCCACCATTGATGGACTTTATTAGGGATAAGTTTGAGAAGTGTTTCTTGCAAATAAGGATTTAAAGGGTCGCGCGCTGTAATAAAGACAGTATCTTCATTTTTATGCCAAGCAAGAATTTCTTGATCCAGAAACCAATCGGCTGGAATGTCGTAAAGGTCGGCACATTCTACAAAAAATTTGGAATCAGTAGGGAGGATTTCTTTCGAAATGATAGGCATGTTGAGTTGTTCAGAAAGCGCTTTATAAAGAACATCTTCAGAAACAGCACCAATACGAATGAGAATTGATCCTAATCGTCCGCCATATTGTTTTTGAAACGATAATGCTTTTTTAAGATCGTCTTCATTTACATGGCCACCATCGAGAAGTATAGTACCGATTAGTTTTTTTGGAAGAGGTAATTCGATGTGGGATAATTCAGTGGGCAATGAAGCGTCTTTAGGTTCTGCCAATTCTTCGGGCACAATGACGGGTTTGTCGGCATTTGAATTTGTTGTTGTGATATCTGTTGCTTCTGTCATTTTTTGCCCAAAAACTAAAAATGGTTGTTTTAAAAATATGCGCGTGTTCTATAAATAATTGTATCATAAATTTATAGAAATGAATAGGTTCTGTTAAAAATGAGTAATTACGCAGGAGGGGGTGTTAATTTTGAACACATCACCTCCTACTTCCCGCGACTTGATCGCGGGATCCATAAAGCTTGTTGAAAAGAAACGATATATATTTATTATTTTACTTTTTTAGTATGGACCCCGCGATCAAGTCGCGGGGCGTAGCAGGGGGGGCAAAAATGATTGAGTTACCTAATTTTATAATAGTTATCCTTGGGTGTCTTTTAAGTCTTGCTTGGGGAAGTTTTATGGGGGCTGCATTTTTTCGCATTCCTTTGCGGTTTAGCACAGAAAATACTTTTGTATTGTCCTTGTGGAAGGGGCGGTCAGAATGTCCTTGTTGTCATCATGTATTGTCGGTTTTTGATTTGGTGCCCATTTTTTCTTGGATTTTTTTGAAAGGTAAATGTCGTTATTGTCACACAAAAATTGGATCATCTTATTTTTTAATTGAATTTTTTGCGCTTTTTGTGTTTTTGGTTAGTTTTTATGTGCTTTCATTGGGATATATAGCGATTTTTGTGAGTCTTATCACAACAACTTTATTAATTATGTCTTTGATTGATTTAAAATATTATATTTTGCCTGATGAGTTGCAATTATTATTATTAATTTTATTTGTAGCGTTATGTTTGACATCTGACACGCCGATTGATTTATTACTTAATGGATTTTGGGGGCTTTTGTTAGGTGCGGGTCTTTTGCTTTTGGTGCGTATTGTTTATTTATATTGGCGCGGGATCGAAGGCATCGGTTTGGGGGATATAAAACTTGTGGGTATTGCAGGTCTTTATATAGGTATGCAGGGTATACCATTTATGTTATTGATTGGTAGTCTATCGACACTTTGTATTGCAATTCCTTATATGTTGATTCAAAAGAAGAAAGATATGAAATTAATGTTTCCTTTTGGGCCAGGTCTTGCTTTGGGGTTTTTGGTGACTTTTGTTCTACAATATGCTAAAGTTCTCCCGCTTTGATAGTCTATTGAAAGTTAAGAGTTTTTAAGATGAATTATGGAATCGGTTTGCGCACAACGCGTGTTCAAGCAAGACGTAAAAAACGTCAAAAATTTATTGTATTTTTATGTGTTTTAGCGACGGTTTTTCTTTTTGGATGGTTTTTTTATAAACTAGGCATGTATAAAATTGAAAATAAAGAAGCTGCATTATTGTTAGAAAACGAAAAATCGCAGCAGAATCTTCAAATTTTAACTGAAAAAATTGAAGCCTTAGAACAGAATATGGATAAAGCCTTATCCGAAACCAAAACGTGGCAGGAGCGTTATCAACGTGATGTTCCACAAGGACCGGGCAAGGATTTATATGATGTCATGCGCAATAAACTTGAATCTGGTATTTCGTTGGATAGATTAAGTTTTGTGATCAGAAACACTGAAAAAGAATCAAAATGTTCTGAAAAACCAATTGTTAAGAAAGTATTGCTTAAAGCGGGGGCCAAATCAGCAAACACCGAAATCGCGCCGTTTTTTGATGACCAGCTTTTCCTTCAAGGGATTGGAATACCACAAAAAAATGCAGATGGTAGTCATGAATTTTGGTTCGATCCGCATTTGCCTGTGACGATTTTTCTAAATCATGTAACGGGTAAAAAGCATGAAGCGAAAGGTGTTTTACCATTCCAAACGAATTTCATTGTAGGTGATCACAATTATCACTTTAATGTGCGTTCTGGACCGCGAGGCTATGTGCATGTCAGTGGTACGATCTGCGATTACCCTTAATAGACTTCTTCGAAACTCTACTGCTGTGGCCAATTGATGCGTCGTTTCGGTACTCAGATCCTCATGTATGAAGAATACAGAACGGTCTTCTGTGCCGAATCTTCTATTACTCGCCTCACATTAGCGCGTTTCGAAAGAAGTCTAATAGAATTCAGTGAACTTTTTTGGATTGTTCACTGAGTACTAATTTTCATAGTGTGACGTAAAATTATGTTGTTTGCTCTGCTAAAGTCTGCGTTAAAACATTAGATTCGTTGTATTTTAGTCGTGCGAATGTGTTTTTTAACGCCTTAATGATTTCTTTTTGAGGATCATTGGTGTTTTGAATTAATTTAAGGTGTTGATGGAAAAAATTGTAAAGGATTGAAAAACTTCTTTTTCCACGTGTTAGGGTTGTATTTTTCTGAATATCGAGCGCAATATTATTGAGTTCTTCTTCTAACTGATCAATGTTGTCGATGGTTTTAAGGCGGTTTTCAGTGTAATCACAAATTTTAGTTATCATTTCTTTTTTTGCTTCATAGGATAATTTTGAATTATAATCCCTATGTTCTGAATGTTTACGTTTTACAGTTGATTTTCTTTTTTCTTTTTTTAATTTGTTGGTTTTATCAAAATCATCAAATGCTTTGCGTAGTTCTTTCAGAATGTTTCTGTGATTACCGTTTAGGTTTGGGTTTGATTTCATAAGACGCTGAAACATAATATTAAGAGCGCCAAAACTTCTTTCCCCTCTTGTTAATGCGTAATTTTTTTGAATATCAGTTGCTATAGAATTCCAAATATTAATTTGAATGGTTTTATATGTTGATAATTCTATGTCATAGCTTTCTTCAATTTTTTTAGAAATGGCATCATAAATAATTTGTATAGATTCGTTTTCTGTGTTGTTTTTCATATTTTCTTTTATGTATTCGCTTGCATCAGAAATTAATCTATCCATATCTTCTTTTTCTTTTAAAGAAACTTTTGTAGTTATTTCATCAATAATGCAGTTTGTTGTATAATTTATTATATTATCTAAAACATAGGTTATTATGTCTTTCATCATGGCTTCTTTTTTTTTTATTGTTAATGCTGGGTTTGCTTTATAAGGTGTATTTTTTTTAACATTAAAAATAATTTCGTTGTAGCTTGCTTCTTCTTGTAGTTTTCGTTTTTTTATGGGTGGTTCAGAATTGTCTAATGTAATAGTTGGGTATAGCATAAAATTTGGAACATCATAATCACTAAAATGAATGATTTTGTTTTTATCGATTGTGAATTGATCGTTTTCTTTAAGGTCATCATTGATATTAGTAAGATTAATTGGTGTATCTTTTGCTGCATAGGATGTATTTGTTAGTAAAACTAATGCAAAAATATGCGTATATAGAAGTTTTTTCATTTTTATGTCCATTTAAATATGTTGTAAAATTAAATATTTTTTTATAATGTGTTATTTGTTTTATATTGTCAATAAAAATATTTTTTATTTATGTAGTATGGTTTGTTATTTTTAATAAAATCTTTAATTTTTCTTTAATTTTTAAGCTTTCTTGCGTATTATCTGTTTGGTCAAAATAGGAGGCTTTGAAATAAAGCCCTAAAGGATGATTTAGATTAATGATTAAAGCGTCATCAATTTTTTGTTGGTTTATCTTTTGAGTAATTAATATTTTATTTGTGTATCTGTTTAAAAAAAATTGCAAATGAATATAAAAATTGTTATAGTTTAAATCTTTAAATATTAGGTGGTCTATTATTATAATGATATACAAAAAAACTATAACTACAATATTTGTTGTTTTTATTTGTTTTTATAGTGCATTAAGTGATGCGCATAAAAATAAAATCAATGAAACAATTAACGAAGAAGCTGAGTGCGCGCATATTCCTATCGTTCCCACATGTGATCCTTTACCTTTACCTCTTTGTTCAGATCCTACTGTTACTATAGCACCTGAGTTAACAACACCTGTTCAATCTTTATTGAATCTTGCGCCTGTTTATCAAGAAGGCTTAAGTGGGTTGAATCAAATTGGTGCCGTGATTGAGTTTGGGAAACCTGAAGTTACATCTCCAGGGCTTCATGGAGTTGTTCTTAATATTATAGAGAGTAAATTATGTGAACATCCTTCCATGGTATCGCAAGTTGTTTCAAGCAGAATAAAAGGCATCGGTATTGCACCGAATGCGCGTCTTTTTTTAGGTACAAAGAATTCTATCATTGATGGCATGAAGGTTACTGGGATTGAAGATGCAATTAAATTGGCAATTCGAGCAGGTGCCAAAGCTGTCAATTTATCAATTAAGGAAAAAGATTTTATATTTGGAGAAAAAGATTCATTGTCAGCTGATTTTTTAAATGGCGTTAGATATGCACTTAAGTATGACATTCCTGTTTTTATCGCTGCTGGTAATGATAAGGAAATATTAGAAGAATCTTTATTTTTTAAAGATATTATTGAAATAGAAAGTTTGAGTAAAGATTCTTTGCTTATTTTTGCGACAGGTTTTGATTACCCAAATGAAGCGTTTGATCGTGACGATCTTTATTTTTCCTCTTCATATTCTGCACGAATAACGAGTTGTAATCCAGGATTAAAACGTCATGTTTTGACCGCACCTTCCCGTGTGAGTGCTTATTGTTTTAATAACGATGATCCGTATGAAAAAGATCAATTTTTGTTGAAAGCAGTAAAGGGAACTTCTTTTGCATCACCTGCTTTAATGGGTGTTTATTTGTTGCTTTCTGAATTTTCAGAACGAGCTGGTTATTTAGCATCTGCAGATATCATTGCTTGTATGCGTGCTACGGCTTGGAAAAAGGAAGCATATAAAGAAAATGAAGAAGAAATTTGGTATGGTTGTGGTGTTGTTGATGGCGGTGAAGCGCTTAAAGCTTGCAAGCTTCTTGTGAAGGCACGAAAATTAGCTGTAGAAGAACATTACAATGAGTCATTAGACGTCTGGAAAGAATATTTAGCTATATTAGGGCATCATGTTCGTTTAGATTATTTTATTGAACTTAAAAATATCGATGAAAAATGTATGCAATCTAATGATTTTTATGAACAATTTCTTAGTTTTTGGTCTTGTTTTTATGAAGGGCAATCGAAAGATCGCGAACAAGCATTTCAATTGTTCGAAGAAGAAAAATATGACGAATGTCGTCAATTTGTCAATAAAATTGTACGCAAAGCAAAAACAAGAAAAATGCTTGAAATCGTTTTGCATGATTTAATTGATTTAAAAATCTATGTTGATTATTTATCGTTTGATGCAGGGTTTAAAAAATTCGATTTTTGGCTTGATTCTTTTATTGTATGTGAAAAAAATGAAATAATTGGATCAATTTATAAAGGTCTCTATAACTTTGAAAAAGCTGTGCCTATCTTTCAATTATCCATGGATGTGCGCAATGGTATTGGCATATTTTCTGAATTGCTTGATGTCATTGAAGATTTAGTCGAAAAAAAATGGTTTGAAAATTGTGATGATGTGGTCGTTCAGATTATTAAAGAACGTATCGAGGGGCTTACCAAAAAGTTAGAGCAATTTGAAATGCCGATGGATTTATTTAAAAGATATTTACGTTTGATCATTGCTTTATCAGTGGATGAGCAATAATTGTTTCAATTTTTCTTGAATCTTTAAGCTTTCTTCCGTTTTGCCTATTTGATCAAGATACGATGCTTTGAAATAAAGGCCTAAAGGATGATTTGGATTTATTGTTAAAGCTGTTTCAATCTTGTTTAGTGCATCTTGAGTGACCTCACCATTTTGACTTTGGATAAGGCATTCAGCGTAATTCACAAGAAAATCAGCATCTTCCTTATAAGTTGAAAGGCATATATCGTAAGCGGTCATAGCTTGGGGGATGTAGTTAATGTTTTTATAAGCGTCACCCATAATGCGCCAGGATTTATGGTCTTGTGGGTTTGCTTTAAGATGTTCCTCTAATTTTTGAATAAGATTGTTAAGTTCTTTTTCTTCCTCGCTTTGGTGATAGGGCCAATCAGGAAGGGTTGGGGATCCTAAAAAAGTATAAATGCCAAAAGAAGTAATGCTTATAAAAGCGACTGTAAAATAAAGATGTTTTTTATGCGTTTTGGGTTTAATTAGAAACGTCATGATTGCTAATACTAAAAATATAAAAGTGATATAAATCATTGTTTCTTGCGCCTGTAAAAATAAAGCAAAAAGCCTAATATGCCGCCTAAAGCAATGATTAGGCAGCCTAACCAAATAAGAATCACTAATGGGTAATAGTGAAATTTAAAACCCCAGCCCCGTTTCAATGGATCTTCCTCGCCCAGCACTAAATAATAATCATTTAGAAATTGGGTGTGAAGTGCAATTTCGGTGGTTGATTTTTGTTCAATTGGGTAAAGGCGCCTTTCAGGGTTTAGAATACCTTTTGAAGCACCATTTTTTGTCAGTTGAAAATCGGCCATTAAGGATAAATAATTGGGGCCTTTGATTTCTTTAAGCGCTAAAAGTTTAAAGACAATGCCTTGAAATTCAATTTGTTGTCCCTCTTTAAGAAGCAATGTTTGTTCCTTGTGCCAGGTTGTGGACCCAATCATGCCTAATAGGGCAATGCCAAATCCAAAATGGGCGAGTAGCATCGGCATTTTTTCAATAATGGCTTGGAATTTATCTTTTTTATACAATTGATAGGCATACAGAATAGTACCTAAAAGACACCAAAAACTTAAGAAAAGACCTAAAAAAGGATAAAATTTTGTGGTGTTATAATTTAATCCAATAATAGTGCTTAAGATAATGGCGGTAATAAAAGGAGCTGCAATAATATGTTTAATAGTTCGAAAATTACCATGTCGCCAATTCAGAAAAGGGGCGATGGGCAGCAAAAATGCAAATGGAATCATAAGGGGCAAAAAGCTTTTTTCAAAAAAACTGGGATCCAGGCTGATTTGATTGCCATTATAAATTTCAACTAAATAGGGGTAAAGCATTGAAAAAAAGATGATAAGGCTTGCTGCGATTAAAAAAATACTCTGCGCAATAAGGCTTGTTTCTTTTGAAAAAAATGAAAATTGAATCAGTGTTTTTTGTGGTGTTTTATAGAAAAAGTAATGAAGAAGACTTAAAGTAAGCAATCCTAATAAGATGCTGAAAAGAATGATGCCGCGTTGCGGGTCCAGGGCAAAAGAATGGACTGAGGTTAAAAATCCTGAGCGTACGATAAAGGTGCCAAAAACGCTTAAGTTAAAAATGCATAAGGCTAATAATAATGGCCATTTCTGATCAATACGGTTTTTTTGTACAAGGGGTAAAACATGCAATAAAGCAGTACCCAAAAGCCATGGCATAAGGGATGCATTTTCAACAGGGTCCCAGAACCACCAACCGCCCCAGCCTAATTCATAATAGGCCCAGAAACTGCCTAAGGTGATGCCGATGGTGAGCATGCTCCAGGGCAGGATTGTCCAAAATCGTAATGTTTTTATCCAATTTTGGGGTAGGGGTTTCTCTTTCAAAAAAGCGAGGCTTATGCAAAAGCAAATTGAAAAACCAACATAGCCCAAATAAAGAAAAGGGGGATGAAAGGCCAAAGCAGGGTCTTGTAATAGGGGGTTCAAGCCTTTGCCATCCGTGGGCGCTGGCCATAGGCGCTCAAATGGATTAGAGGTGAATAATAGAAACGCTAAAAAGGCGATGCTTAAAATAGCATGAAACCCTAGCGTATTCGACGCGAATTGGGTTGATTTTTTATTCATGAACACAAATAAAGCGCCAACAAAGCTGTGAATCCAAACCCATAAAAGCATTGATCCTTCATGATTGGCCCAAATACCTGATATTTTATATAAAAGTGGCTTAGAAGTGTGTGAATTTTTAGCCGTTAAGGCAAGCGAAAAATCTGATAATACAAAAGCATAGGCAACACATAAAAAAGCGATGCTAATACAGATAAAATTTAGAAGCGCAATTTTTTGGGGCTGTATCGTTTTTTGATATAAAGGTGTGTTTCCCCAAACAAGGCTTCCTGATTGAAGAAGACTAAGGCTGAAAGCGATGATAAGCGCAAAATGTCCAAGTTCTAATATAATGATTTTAGCCCATATTTTAGTTTACGCTACCATAACCTTGTTAAGGGTATTTTTCAATCTTCTTGGGTGGGTAAAGATTTTCACCATTATTTTTTATAAAAATTTAACAATAAAACAACCGGTTGTTTTTATTGGTTTTTAGTTTAAATTATAAGTAATAAGTACAATTACTAATGTTTTACTTTAATAATTATTGACATTTCTTTTGTATTATGCGACAGTGTTGTTCACATTTTTACGTATTATAAAAAATATACAGGGTAACATTATGAAAAAAATTATTACTTATGCTTTAATAGCTACTTTGTGCTGGAATAATTTGTCTTATGCTATTTCTGACGATGGAGATCATTCGCCCTTATCTACGTCTGAATTGGATCTTTATTATTATGAATCTTCGTCTGATAGTGAATTGAGTCCAAGAAGTTCAGATGAATTTATTGATTTAGAAAACAATGAAGAACAGATTATTCAAGATTCTATTGATAAAGCTGTAGAAGAAGCAAGGCCTAATCGAACAAGCCCCTGGATCCGATTCAATAGTCAAAACAAACAAATTGCGTATAATGAATATTATATATCTGGGAAAGATTCTGCTTGTGGCTTCAGAGCATTTGGATATGATTCAAGAGTTCAAGCTGTAGATACGTTAATAGGTGCATTGACTAATCCAGCAATAAACCCAGCAAAAAAAAATCAAATTAAGGAATATATAAAAAATTCTATTTATACTGCTGAAGATGGTGTGTTGTGTGCTATTTTTGGAGCAGATAGACCTACGTCAGATTCAAAGGAGCAATTTGCTTCCAATGAACAGAATCAAATTACTTATTTAAATTATTTTAAAACGCCTGGCATAGAATTATCTTTTCAAATACATTTTGATGATGATGGTAATCCAATTGAAAATGATAGAAAGTATGATTTGATTGATGCTTTTGCTGTTTTAAAAGAGGTTAATCTTTATATATACGGACCTCAGGGTGCAGATAAAAAATTGCGTTTGGCTCATTTTATTTCCTTTAATGCTGCTCGAAAAAACCTTTTATTAATATATAAAGACGCTCATTATAATCGGCTTGCTTTATGTGATGTTGCAGCTGATTGTAATGAAGCATTATTAGATGAAAATAGTGATTTAGAGATTTTGAGAAATTCTTTAAGTCAAGCAGGGGTAAGTGCGTCAACTTTGGATGAATCCATTTTTACGCATACAAGTGAAGATCCATCTATTTTATGTGAAGTATTGCCAGCGTTAACTTTGAATATTTCGTCTGAAAGTCAATCTTCATCAACAATAGATTGCGCTTCAACGTCTTCCTCGGTAAGGGGTCAAGCAAGATCTAGACGGGAGATTCAGCCTGTAAGAGAAGCAAGGCCTTTGCCTGTTTTTACGCGAGAACAAATTCTTCATTTTGTTAAAAATCCTGCAAGTCGCTTAGGCGCTTTGGGGTGTAATGATTCTTGCCAAGCTGCTTATGCGTTTTTAAAAGAAAAAGAAGATCTTGAGTCAAAATGTGTTTTAGTCCGATTGGCGTTTAATCATAATTTTATTCCACATGGAATGAGCCTACGATGTTTTTTTAACGAGTTGCTTGTTAGTATGCAGCAATCTATAAAAACTGCCAATCAAGAAAGAATAAGACATTATCTTAATGTTTATATTGGTAAAATATATATTAAATTAGGAGAATTTGATAAGGCTTGGCGTATTTTTAAAGGATTGAGTAAAAAATATACGCAAACTTTTTTAGTTGATATGGTTGAAATGATTATTGAGCATGATTTTTTGCCAGAGAATATGAATCAATGGGAAGCCTATAAATATGCAATGGATATTTTGGATGATTTATATCAATCTGGAAATGGTAAAGCATCGCATAGTCAACGTAACGGAAGAGCTCAAAAACCAACAAAAAATATAGAAGCGCCGGATTATCTTACAACGCGGATTGTAAAACAGCGGGTTGAATCTCTTAAAAGGCAGAGAAGGGTCGCAATAGAGCAAGATGCTCCAGTTGAAGAAGAAGATCAAGGTGAAGCAATTGAAAGAAGATGTTATTCTACTTTTCAGGTCCAGAGAGATTTAGAAGCGAGCGTTTTGTCTGAACGGAGAGAAAGAGCGGCGCAAAGTGTATTAAGAAACGGGCGTTATGATGGTGGACGCGATGTTCGAAAACGTCCAAGAGAAAATATTGAAAGTGATTCTGATAATGATTTAATGCATCATGCGAAGCGTAGCAGGACAACAGAGTTATCTCTAATTCAGCGTGATGATGTCGCCACAGTGTTAGATTCATCAGACTCTTCAAGTGCAGATGATGTTGAGATTGATTTCTTTGATGAAGAAAATGAGCAAATAAAAAATAGAATACGTTGCTTAATTATTAAGGGAAAATGTTTTGGAAAACAAAAAAATAATGAAAATTCTGTTAATTTTTATTTAAAAGCACTTGAGCTTCTTGATAAACATGATGATGTCAATTTACGTGTTCAAACTTTGATTGGGCTTGGGAATGCTCGATATACAGATAGTGATCATCAATCTAATGTAGATTGGTATCTTGAAGCATTGCAGCTTTTAGGTGAAAGTGATGATATTAGTTTGCGTGCTCAAGCCTTGATCGGTCTCGGCAATGCTCGATATGCAGATATAGGACACCGAACTGATGCAAGTTGGTATAAAGAAGCATTGGATGTTTTGGGAGATTCCGGTGATATTAAGTTACGTGCTCAAGTATTAGTTAGTATTGGCAATGCTCGATATGAGGATCGTGATCATAAACGTAAAGATTGGTATCTTAAAGCATTGCAACTTTTAGGTCGCAATGGTGATGTAAATTTACGTGCTCAGGCTTTGATTGGTCTTGGTAATATGCGATATGCAGGTGATGTGCATCAATCTGATATAGGTTGGTATCTTGACGCGTTGAAGCTTTTAGGTGAACGTGGTGATATTGCTTTGCGCGCTCAAGCCTTGATTGGTCTTGGTAGTGCTCGATATACAGATGATACGCATCAATCCGACGCCGTTTGGCATCAAGAAGCATTACAGCTTTTAGGTGAGAGTGGCGATATCAATTTACGGGCCCAAGCCTTGATTGGCCTTGGTAATGCTCGATATATAGATGTTGGGCATCAATTGAATGCAGCTTGGTATCTTGAAGCATTGCAGCTTTTAGGTGAGAGTGGCGATATTAATTTACGGGCTCAAGCCTTGATTGGTTTAGGTCGTGCTCGATATAATGATGATTATCAATTAAATGCAGATTGGTATCTTGAGGCATTGGACATTTTAGGTGAAGATGGTGATATTGCTTTACGTGCTAACGCATTGATTGGTTTAGGTAATGCTCGATATGAGGATCGTGACCATAAACGTGAACATTGGTATTTTGAGGCATTACAACTTTTAGGTCGTAATGGTGATATCAATTTACGTGTTCAAGCGTTGATAGGTTTAGGTAATGCTAGATATAGGGGTGAGCAGAGCAAATGGTATTTAGAAGCATTGCAGCTTTTAGGTGAACGTGGTGATGTTACTTTGCGGGCTCAAGCGCTGATTGGTCTTGGCAATGCTCGATATGAGAATCGAGATCATAAACGTGAAAATTTGTATCTTGAAGCATTGCAGCTTTTAGGCGATCGTGGTGATATTAATTTACGGGCTCAAGCTATGATAGGTCTTGGTAATGCTCGATATGAGGATCGTGATCATAAACGTGAACATTGGTATTGTAAAGCATTGAGGATTTTAGGTGAAAGTGGCGATATTAATTTACGCGCTCAAGCATTGATAGGTCTTGGAAATGCTCGATATATAGATGTTGACCATCAATTCAATGCGGCTTGGTATCGTGAAGCATTAGACATTTTAGGCGAACATGGTGATATTGCTTTACGTGCACAAGCGTTAATTGGTCTTGGGAATGCTCGATATACAGACAATAAACATCAAAAAAATGCAGATTGGTATTTAGAAGCATTGCAGCTTTTAGGCGATCGCGGTGATATTAATTTGCGTGCACAAGCGTTGATAGGTCTTGGTAATGCTCGGTATGAGGATTGTGATCATAATCGAGAATATTGGTATGATGAAGCCTTACGACTTTTGAATGGGAGTAACAACCTTGCTCTTATTCAAAAAGCACAGGAAGGACTCAGTAGGGTGAAACGGTATGCAAATAGATGATTAATTGGTCATAGAAAGCTAATGGGCAAACTACCGGCTTTGATCGGTAGTTTGACAAATGTATAACACATGGCTAAGATTAAAAAAACTTCTAAGTTTATAAAAATCTTCTTTTTTGCTTGTAGTGCACTAATAATGGATTAGTTTTTTTTGTTCATTTTTTTGACGAATTTTTCCATGTCTTTTGCATCCATTGCAGGGTTTCTTATTTCGACTTTACATTTAAGTTTATCGACGCCAAAGAATTTCCAAGATTTTGATTGATGCACTTTAACATTGTGATACTCACTTGCTTTGAGTTCTTTATTTGGAACCGAGCAGCTGGCAGGTCTTGCTTTAGCGTTTAATGGTTTTATTTTAAGAGTTGCGCCTTTTTTAAGGTTTTTGCTTGTATTAAGTGATAGCTTTGAATCAAGTGTTTCACTCATGCAGGGTCCGTTGCAGGTTGGGTGTTTAACGTCAATTTTAATTTTATGTTGCGCGTCATTTTGAACATTTACTGTAAATCCATCATGTGCGCAGAATAAAAAAGATGTTGTGATAAGTGTATATAATAGTGTTTTCATTTTATTTCTCCATGGTTAAAACAAAGAAACTTCTATTCTAATTTTAGTTTAAATTATATTAATAAATAGTTAAATAATAAATATTTATTATTCTGTTTGTTGTTAGCAATTGCATTTTAATGGAATTATGCATAATAATTTTATTTTAAAAACGTGCATAAAATTAAAAAATATTTAAATTTGTATTTGCTGAAATTGATCTTCATGTTTTGGTTAGCAAAGTTGATATAAAAACTTGATTTTCATTAAGATTTTATATATAATTTATGTTTAATGTAGAAACTTAATCATTAAAGGTCAGTGTTCATGTCGGTTTTATTTAAAGATGGTCTTGTTTTCCAAGGAAAAAAAATTCTTCCTTCGGGTTTTTGTGTTCTTGTGGAAGGTAATGTCATTAAGCGTGTTGCACCACATGCAGAGTTTGTTGGCTTTGATGGTGAGGTTATTTCTTTAGAGGGAAAAACCCTTTTGCCTGGTCTTATTGACTGTCATGTGCATCTTGTTTTTTCTGGCCAATCAGATCTACAAGCAACAGTTAGCACATTAAAACAACATGATCTTGTGTTGCGATCTTTATATAATGCGCAACAAATTCTTGAAGGCGGCGTAACGTCAATCAGAGATTGTGCTGGTCATGATTATATTGAAGTAGCTGTCAGGGATGCTTGTAATGCAGGTTTGTTTAAGGGGCCTACCATTAAAGTAGCAGGTAAGGCTATTTGTATGACGGGTGGACATATTCATTTTATGGCGCGTCAAGCCGATGGTCCTCAAGAAGTTATTAAAGCGGTACGTGAACAAGTATTGCATGGCGTTGATCTTATTAAATTAATGGCAACAGGTGGTGTTGTAACTGAAGGTGTCAATCCTGAAGATAGTCATTTTGATGATCAGGAATTACTTGCGGGTGTTAAAGAGGCTCATCGTTTCCAAAAAACGGTTGCTTGTCACGCACAAGGTGCTGATGGAATTCGTAATGCAGTGTTAGCCGGTGTTGATTCTATTGAACATGGTATTTTCTTGAACGATGATTCGATGAACGAAATGGTTAAACGTGGGACATTCTTAGTGCCAACCATTTGTGCACTTAAAGCAATGCTTGATGGTGATGAAATTCCCGATTATATGCGTGAAAAATGTGCGCGTCTTGAAGATCGTCAAAAAGAAGCAATTATAAGCTTTTACAAGGCCGGTGGTAAACTTGTCATGGGAACTGATTCAGGCACACCAGGTAATCATCACGGCGATAATGCTCAAGAATTACAATTTATGGTTGATATGGGTATAAGTTCAGAAGATGCATTAATTGCGGCGACGTTTAATGGTGCAGATCTTATGCGTTTAAAAGATCGTGGGTCGATTCAAGAAGGCTATAAAGCGGATCTTTTAGTTGTTGATGGTAATCCTTTTAATGATATTTCTAAGGCGTCTGATAAAAACAATCATCAAATCGTTATGAAAGACGGTGGTATTATTGTGGATCGTCGAACTTCAATTGCACATAAAATCTCTTTAGCAGCTTAGAACTTTATCATTTGGCGTACTTTATTTTGTGCGCCAAATATAAGTACGTGTGTTGTTCCTTGTCTGAATTTCAAATTATACCAATTTCAGAAATGATTAATTAGTTTTTATAATTTTTTAGGTTTCAATATTTACGGAACCGCCCTCTTCCTACGTCCCGCGACTTGTTCGCGGGATCCAGTCCTAGAACTTACAAAGAGAAAAAATTATTTTTTTTCAGCACATTAAACAAGATGCATCTTTCTTTGTCATTGTAAGAC
>JAUYSY010000112.1 GCA_030696155.1 Alphaproteobacteria bacterium
ATTTCTACAATCATATGTTTGCCACCAGGGGCTATATATGCTTTCTGTTTTTCGACGAGATCACCATCTTGGGCTTCTTTACAAGCAATATTTGTATTTTTTGCTAAATGTTCTGCAAGAATGGTTGTAAAAGTGGGCGGCATATGTTGTGTAATAAAAATAGGTAAAGTTATTTCTTTGGAGAGGGATTTTAACAAATTACTAAGTGCTTGTGGGCCACCCGTTGAACTGCCAATTGCAATGATATCTGGCATAGAAATAGAAGCTTTACGAAGGTGAAAAGTTGTTTTTTTGGAGTGTGATATAGTTGATTTGGTGTCGTTAAAAAGGGAATCTTTTGAGTTCGTGCGGGCGCTGAGGGAAAAACTATTTTCATTTTTTTGGATTAATTTTTTGCGGCGATATTCACCTAATGCTTTAATTTTATTAATAAGTTCATATTGAAAACTATTATCGTAAAGTTCTTTGGTGCTTTCTGGTTTTGGGATATAGTCTTTGGCGCCACTGGTAAGCGCGCGAATGCTTATTTCGGCATTTCGTTTGGTAAGGGTTGACGCAATAATGACTTGTATGTCGGGGTTTTCCATCATAATGATAGGGAGCGCCGTAAGGCCATCCATAACAGGCATTTCAATATCAAGAACAATGACTTCAATATCGTTACGCTTAAGATTATTAATCGCCATTTGACCATCTGAAGCTGATGCTACAATCGATAACAGAGGATCGCTCGAAATTACACGATTAAAAATGCCTCTGATGACAGCAGAATCATCCACAAGCATGACGCGTATCGGATTGTTTTTTGTAACAAGGCTCATGATGGTAGTAATCCAACTTGTTTAAATTTTGTTTTAACAATTTCCAAGTCGAAGGGTTTCATAATATATTCATTGGCGCCAGATTCAAGGGCTTCAACAATAAAATTCAAGTCGTTTTCAGTGGTGCAGAAGATAACGATAGGTTTATCGCCACCTGGGCTTTTGCGTAGATCGCGTAAAAAATCAATGCCTGATTGTTCTGGCATATTCCAATCTAGAAGGATGACATCTGGCATCGATGTTTGACAATAGGTGAAGGCAGTAAGGCCATTTTCAGCTTCATTTGTTTGAAAGCCTAGATCTTGAATTATTTTTTTTGCGACACTTCTTACAACGCGTGAATCATCTACGATCAAACAGTTTTTCATTTTTTTATCCCTTATTGTTAACTTTTTGTTTCGTTTTGAGGAGGGCGTCTGGTTTTAGAATGATAAGAAGCTTATCTTTTATTTGATAAACGCCGTCAGAATAATGTTGCCATGTTTCCGACATCGAGGACGGATTTGAAGAAATAGATGATTGAGAAAGAACCATAACTTCATCGACTTTATCAACAATAAGGCTATATAAATCATTTTTGTTTGAAACAACAATATTCATAAACTTTTCATTTTCTGTTCGATCAGGGAGTTCTAAAAGAGTGCGAATATTGAGTGCTGTTACAATTCGTCCTCTAAGGTTTAATGTGCCTGCTATTTCTTTAGGGGCCAATGGAATTTTTGTAAGGGGTAACATGCTGACAATTTCTTCGATTAAAAGAGCAGGAATACCAAAAAGCTGATCTTGAACAGCAAAGGTAACATATTGTATGTGATCGTTACGTTGAAGATTATTTGATTCTGTTGGTTGTAGGTTATTTTCTAATGATGTTATTGAATTCATCTTCTGTCCTTCAAACTAACTTTAAGATAATTGGGTTAAAGTTTCGATAAGTGCATCACGGTCAAGTTTGGAAATATAATTTTGGATACCAAGTGATTTGCTACGTTCTAGATTCTCGTCATTTGTGTATGCAGATAAAGCGATAATTGGTGTATTGTGCCATTTTTCAGAATGTCGAATAATATCTGCGAATTCAAAGCCTGATATCCCGGGCATTTCGATATCAGTAATAATAATATCAAAATTATCACCTTTTTCGTGAAAATCTAAAGCATCTTCTGCCGATTTTGTTGTTGTAACGTTATATCCTGCGCCAACCAAAAAGGGCGTTAATTGATTTCTAAAAAACTGACTGTCATCAACAAGAAGTATGTTTTTTGTTTTAGGGTGATTTGTATTTTGAATTGTATTTTTTGAAGAAAAGCCATTGTTGAATATTTTCGTTAAATAAAATCCAATGTCAATGACATCTGTTGCTTTGCCATTGATGATTGCACTTCCAATAATGCCATCTTCAGTTTTTTTAATTTCAATAGACATTTTGTCTTTTATTATATCGATGATGTCATCAACAATTAAACCTATTTGACGGTCATTGTCTGAAAAAACAAGAATGGGCTGTGTACCCTCTTTTTTTAATTGTGTTTGATTGTTAACTTTAATAAGGGGCATGAGCTTGCCACGATACTGAATAAGAGGTTTTTCATTCGCGCTATGCTCAATGGTGGTAACGTCGATTTCTTCTAGTCGCGAGACAAGAGAAAGGGGAATAGCTTTAAGATCGTTGGAACCTGCCTTAAATACAATAAAATCAATATGTTGTTGGTCTTGAGATATTTTTGGATCATTATTATCCAGATTTGGATCTTTTCGTGTCGCAGTGACGCCTGATGCAATTGCTAAACCATTAGGATCAAGAATTAAGATAACACTACCATCACCTAAAATCGTATTGCCTGAAAATATAGTTAAATTTTGCAAAAGAGGTGATACAGGTTTCACAACTATTTCTTCGGTATCATAAATTTTGTCAACAATAATACCAAAAATATGTGCACCTACTTGCGTTACAATAATGAAGCCTTCATTTGATGTTTCTTTAGGTTCATTTTCTAATTTAAGAAGTTGTTTAAGTGAAATCAATGGAAGTAGATTGTTACGTAATCTTAAAATGGGTGCATCATTGATCGTTTCAATTTGATAGTTACTTTGTTTTGACGCTTTGACAAGCTCTAAGACGTTAAGTTGGGGAATGGCGAATCTTTCATTTCCTGAAGCAATAATTAAAGCTGAGACAATAGCAAGAGTTAAAGGAATTTTAATAATAAAAATCGATCCTTTGTCTAGATTAGAGCTAAATTCAATGGTGCCACCAATTTTTTCAATATTTGTACGGACAACATCCATGCCAACGCCTCTACCCGAAACAGAGGTTACTTTTGCGGCAGTCGAAAAACCTGGTTTGAAAATAAATTGATGGAGCTGTTGTTCGCTCATATGTTGAAGTTCAGAAGATGTTGCAAGATTTTTCTCGATAATTTTGTTTTTTATTTTTTCACTATCAATACCTTTGCCGTCATCTTGAATTTTAATAATGATATGACCACCTTCGTGAAAAGCTTCAAGGATAATATTTCCTGTATCTTTTTTGCCTTTATGGCGTCTTTCTTGAATGGTTTCAATGCCATGATCTGCTGCATTTCGTATCATATGGGTGAGGGGGTCTTTGATGAGTTCTAGAACCTGACGATCTAACTCAGTTTCAGATCCAATCAATTGTAAATCAATGGATTTTCCAAGCTCAAGAGAAAGGTCTCTCACCATGCGTGGTAATTTGGCCCAGGCATTGGAGATGGGCTGCATACGTGTTTTCATAACACCTTCTTGGAGTTCAGAGGTGATATGTGACAAATGTTGCAAGGGCGCTGAAAATTCAGATGTGCTTTGGCGTCTTGAAATTTGGAGTAATTGATTGCGTGTGAGGACGAGTTCGCTGACAAGATTCATTAATTTTTCAAGCAAGTCAATATTTACACGTATGCTTTGGCCAGCAATAACTGAATCTTTTGGGAATATTTTTTCAATAAGTTGTGCGGCGTTAGATTCATCGTTTTTTTCTATTTGTTCAGTAAGATGCTGAGGCTCAGTATTTGTTTGATTTGTGGCGATAATAGATTGTGTTTTTTTTGAAAATAAATCATCAATAGATGCATTTATTTCTTCTTGTGTTAATTTTGTGTGTTGTATTTGTTTTGAATCTTCAGAGATTTCATTAAGCTTTTCAACAAGTTGACCATCATTGCCATCAGGCTCTTTTTCTGTTTCTTCAAGGATTGAAATGATATCTTTGATCTTGTCGAGTGCTTGTAAAATAACGGTAACAATGTCAGGTGTTGCTGTTAATTCTTTGTCACGTAATTTGCCCAGAACATTTTCTGCAGCATGTGCTACTTTTTCTAAGCGATCCAGACTTAGAAAGCCACAAGTGCCTTTAATGGTATGAACAATCCTAAAAATTTGAGCAAGAAGATCATGATTATTAGGGTTTTTTTCAAGTTTGACGAGCTCTCCATCTAAAAGTGCAAGATTTTCATTGGTTTCAGCGAGAAATTCGCCCAAAAGCTCATCCATATGAAACATCCCCAGATTTATATTGTTATTCCATTAGTATGAATCACATTTTGAAATTAACAAAATACATTTTTAAGTTGTACAAATAAAAAAAGTACTAAGGATTGGATGAGAAAATTATTTCAAGAAAAATGATGCTTTTTCAAAGACTTTGTGGAACATTTCTTCAGTGAGTCTTTTAGTGCTTGTGTTGTATTTAGAGCAATGATAACTAGAAATAAGGACAATATCGTTTAGCATTGTCGTTTTAAGGTGATGAATTGATTCGTGGCCGAAAGGATAAAGTGATTTTTTAAAACCCAATGCATCAAGAAGGCTATCATGCGCTATTTTGCCAAGTGTCACGATAACTTTAAGTTTTTTTTGAGCTGAAAGGGTGTTTTTCAAAAATTGTTGGCAGGTTTTAATTTCAACAGGTGTTGGTTTGTTTTCTGGTGGTACGCATCTAACGGCGTTGGTAATTTTACAATTAACAAGTTTTAAGCCATCATCAATGCGTTCGTCAAAAACGCCTTGCGCAAATCCATATTTGATTAAAGTTTGGTAAAGTAAAATACCAGCAAAATCACCCGTAAAAGGACGCCCCGTACGGTTTGCACCTTTAAGACCGGGTGCAAGTCCTATAATCAGCAATTGTGGGTCATCTGCACCAAAAGAAGGAACTGGTGCGTTGAACCAATCTGTATGATTTGTTTGATTAATTTGCCTGAAGTCAAAAAGTCTTGGGCACAAATTGCATGATTTAGACGGTTCTTGATGATGATCAAGACCGTCTTCTTCATTTGCGCATGTTATTGGGTGCATTTAGATGTCTGTTTTATGTCCACGTGACATTGCTTGAACATTATCCTCATTATTTCTGACAACGTCAGGATAAGGATTGTAGCCTTCTATAACAGGCTGAGGAACTTGTTCGACATAAGGGAAACTTTTGGGGTCTAAGTGATAATCTTCGGCATCAGATGGTGAACGTGCAATGGAAGGCGCTAAATCCATAAGTTCCATAAAATGATCTGCTTGTCTACGTAATTCATCTGCAACCATTGGTGGTTGTGAACGAACAGTGCTGACAACAGTGACGCGTACGCCTTTACGTTGTGCCGCTTCTACAAGACATCTGAAGTCACCATCACCACTAAAGACAACGATATGATCGACATGTTCTGACATTTCCATAACGTCAATGGCAAGTTCAATATCCATATTGCCTTTAACTTTACGGCGACCATAAGAATCAGTGTATTCTTTTGTTGGTTTTGTGACCATTGTGTAGCCGTTATAATCAAGCCAATCAACAAGAGGTCTAATAGGTGAATATTCTTGATCTTCAATTAAAGCTGTATAGTAGAACGCCCGAATGAGCCTGCCACGTTGCGCAAAAAGATTGAGTAATCGTTTATAGTCAATATCGAAAGAGAGTGCGCGTGCTGCCGCGTAGAGATTTGCGCCGTCAATAAAAAGGGCAAGGCGTTCCTGTGGGTAAAACATCATTATTTCCTAAACAGTTTTTAAATGCATGCACAATTTTTTGTTTTAGTACATTGTTACGAACTTAACGCTTCATCACGCAAGGTTCAAGGGGTCTTGTGAAAAAATATTTTTATGTACTAACGCTACACAATAGATAAATTCGATCCTGATCTTGTTTTTAAAATTAATTTGCCTGCAATATGTGCTGTTAATACAACATTAGGGTGTTTTTTGTTATAACAAACAGGCCGTAACTTTTCTTATTGATTTGCGTATTTTCATAAAAAGATATCACAAAATTTTTTTGTTGTATCTATGATTTTTAGGGGTGAATAAAAAATTATGGTTTTTGTATCAGGACGTATCATGAAAATAAAAAAATATAAACCTAGGGATGTTTATTAATAGTTTTTATAAAAAACAATTCTGGTTGACTTTTATGTACTCTTTTTATAATATTTTATTTTTTTGATACAAATGTTAGGATTTTAAATGAAAAAACTATTACTTTTAATTTCATTATATTTATTATTATTTCAATCTGTTGATGCAACAATTGTATTTCGGAAAGATTATAGCAATAATACAGTATTATTTAATAATGGTTTAATGATATGTATTCCTGATTATTTACAAGTTAGAATAATCAATGATCCTGAAGGGGTAGAAATTTCAAAAGCTGACAATTCATCATTTTGGATTGACTCGAATTTCTCTCAAAATTGCTATACAATAACAGATTGTTTTAACGTGTCTTTTTCTTTGCCGTTTGATATAAAAATAGAACAGGTTGAAAGTTCTTTAATTATTTCAACGGTTAATATAGATTTGGCAGATGAAGCTACAAGCAATGATAAAATTGATGAATGTATAAAATTACTTAAAGCTCATAAATTTTATTTGAATGTTTTTGGCGGTTTGGATCTGGTAGATGGTTTTTTAGCAAATACATATTGCAATAAAGATAATCCTTATTTGCAACATGCTACTGAAATAGCGATTGGTCAAATGTATTTTTTTGATCAAGAGCCATTGTCCAATGATCCTAACAGATTTGAAAAAGCATTTAATTTATTGAAAGTAGCGTCTCAAAAAGTATATACGCATTTTGAATTGCCTAAAGCACAAATTTGTTTGGGTATAATGTATCTCTTAGGTCAGGGTCCTGCTGACAAAGATCCTTGTAGATTGCAAAACGCATTTGATCTTTTTTCTAAAGCATCAAAAATGGGTGATCTATTAATACAATATGTTGCAATGGAGCTTATAAAAATAACGGAAGACAAAATAAGTGAGCAAAATCATACAAATGCACGTATGATGATTGATAATATTTTAAATTGATTTCTTGATATTATAGAACGTGCCTTTAAATTCAATTTTTTTTGGCACGTTTTATAGTAAGAAGTCTAATCTATCAGGCCGCTTGCATCATGCTGATTTTACGATAAGAAATAGCTTCTGCAATATGCGTCAATCGAATATGATCTTCGTTTTCAAGATCGGCAATGGTGCGTGCCACACGTAATAAACGATGATAGCCGCGCGCCGAAAAATTAAATTTATCTGCGGCGCGTTCTAGCATTTTGCGACCTTCTGGATCAGGTTGTGCAATTTCGCGTAATAGACCATCATCGACCGCCGCATTGGTTCGAATTTTTAAATGTGGGGCGAGTTCTAAGTAACGCTGTTTTTGTTTTTTACGTGCCAATCGCACACGTTCTCTGATTTCTGCAGATCCTTCTTTGGCTGGTGGCAAATGAAGATCATCGATTTTAACTGCGGGTAAATCTAAATGAAGATCAATACGATCTAAAATAGGGCCTGAAATTTTGGCTTGATAATCTTGACCACATTTAGGAGCACGACCACAGGCCAATCCTGGATTTGATAAATAACCACATTTGCATGGATTCATGGCAGCAATCAACTGAACACGTGCCGGATAAGTCACGTGTGCATTTACACGTGCGACTGTTATATTCCCCGTTTCAATGGGTTGTCGTAAAGCTTCAAGCGTTGCGCGTGAAAATTCAGGCAATTCATCTAAAAACAAAACCCCATGATGTGATAAAGAAATCTCGCCTGGTTTTGCGTTTGGTCCACCACCCACCATCGCAGCCAAAGATGCTGAATGATGTGGTGCCCTATAAGGGCGCGCTCGTTGAATATGACCTTCCGAAATAAGACCCGCCACACTTTGAATCATACTAATTTCAAGCGCTTCTTCAGGTTCAAGATCAGGCAAAATGGTGGGCATGCGCGCGGCTAGCATCGATTTACCAGCACCCGGCGGTCCCAGCATTAAAATATTATGTGCGCCCGCCGCAGCAATTTCAAAAGCGCGTTTGGCCATTTCTTGGCCCTTAACATCGCGCATGTCAAGATTGAATTTCTGTTGGGGAATATTAGCGCGTTGTGGAATGGGTAAAATTTGTGTGCCTTTAAAATGATTAATCAGCGCTAAAAGATGTTTAGGGGCAAGAATGCGAATGTCACCTGCCCAGGCGGCTTCTTGTCCGCACGCTTCAGGGCAAATAAGTCCCTTATCTTGTGCAAAGGCTGCAATGGCTGTTGGTAAAACACCATTAACGGGTAATAAGGATCCATCAAGGGCAAGTTCGCCTAACACGATATATTCTTGTAATTCTTGACTCGACAGAACATTCATTGAAACCAATAAACCAAGGGCAATTGGTAGATCAAAATGACTGCCCTCTTTAAGGACATCGGCAGGGGATAAATTAACGGTAATGCGTTTGGCAGGTAGGGAAAGACCGAGACCATTAAGGGCGGCACGCACGCGTTCACGCGATTCACCAACGGCTTTATCAGGCAAACCAACAATTGTGAAGGCAGGTAATCCAGGGGTGAACGTTACTTGAACGTCAATATTTAAAGCATCAATACCCTGAAAAGCGATTGTGTGAATGCGTGCGACCATTTTCCCTACCTTTTTATTTTTTCTAACTACAGAAGTGTTTTGATATTAACAATTAATTCGCGGAAACTGTAAAATTAATCCAAGATATTGAGATGGTCACAGTTTTTCTAAAGCTTTATTCCAAATAATTTCATGGTTTTTTTGATTGTTTAATCGATTTAACAACGCATAACCTGTTGGTGACGTAATATTAATTTCCGTTAAATAATCGCCAATGACATCAATTCCAGCTAAAAACAAGCCTTTTTCTTTTAAAAAAGGCCCCAACACTTTGGCTAGTTTTTGCTCTTTATCTGTTAAATCGCATAATTCTGCTGTACCACCAAGCACAATATTCGATCTAATATAGCCAGTTTGGGGAATACGCTTAAAAGCACCAACAACATCGCCATCCACAAACAATATACGTTTATCACCAAGTGATACTTCAGGGATAAATTTCTGCATAATAAAGGGTGTATCTGTAAGTGCTTCAAATAAATCAATCGCACCTCCTAAATTTTCTTTATGCTGCAATCGAATAACGGCGTGACCTTTGGCGCCATATAAAGGTTTTAAAATAACATCTTGATGTGTTTCAAAAAAATTATAAAAATCTTCGATGTTTCTTGAAATGAGTGTCGGCGCCATGAATTCTTGAAATTGAAAAGGAAGTAATTTTTCAGGATAATCCCTGATAGATTTTGGGCTATTAAGCACTAATGTAGTAGATGCAATTGTATCCAACAAATAAGTAGCTGTTATATAAGCTAAATCAAAGGGAGGATCCTGACGCACCCAAACAATATCTGCTTGCTTTAAATCAAATAAAACAGGATCTTGCTTTTCAAAATAATGATTGGGATTATCATAAAGCTTTACAAAATGGCCATTGGCTTTTAGGCCGTTTAACGACAATGAAAGATTCTGAGGTTGATAACAAAAAAGTTGAAAACCTCGTTTTTGTGCTTCAAGACCAATCATAAAACTAGTATCTGTTGTAATATTAATTGATTCAATTGGATCCATTTGTAATGCAATAATCATTAATCAGCCCCCCAAGCGTTTTGAATATGTTTAGGCCAAGAAGATGGCGCAATGCCTATAAAATCAAAACGCATATCATAATTTGTATAAGCTTTAAATTCTTTCATGAACCATAAAGCAGTTTTAAGAATGCGTTTTTGTTGTGCCTGTCGTAAAGCTTCTAAAGCCTCGTTTAAAGATGGTCGTGTTTTAACTTCAACAAAAACAAGCGTTTTTCCTTTACGCATTACAAGATCTATTTCGCCCACAGGTGTTTTGTAATTTTGCGCTAAACATCTATACCCTTTTAGTCTCAAAAAAAAGAGTGCCAAAAATTCACCCCTTTTGCCATCTTGATTGGCTTTAGTCTTCTTCAGATAGTTTTTGCTTTTGGGTAAGTAAAAGGGCACGGGCATAAACCTCTTTTTTAGGAAATTTATAAAGTGTTGAAATAATTTCAGCGACTTCTTTTATTTTATGATCCTTAAGCAAGGCTAAAATTTCGTCATCACAATCATCAATCAATTTTGTTTCTTGCTGGAAACCTTCAATTAATAAAACACACTCGCCTCTGGGTGGTGTTACAGCATAACGCTCCAAGAGTATTGATGCTTTTTCAACAATGATTTCTTCAAATTTTTTAGTGAGTTCACGCGCAACAACCATCAGCCTGTCGCCGATTTGGTCATGAATGATCTGAATAGTCTCTTTAATGCGATGTGGTGCTTCGAAAAAAATAAGCGTCGCTTCTAAATGGGCGAGTGACAACAGCAATTTCTTTTGTTTTTCTTGTTTATCCGGAAAAAAGCCACCAAAGTAAAACTGATTGGGCGGTAAAGTTGATAAAGCAAGTGCTGTCAAAGGTGCTGAAGCACCTGGAATGATAGTCACATAAAGATTTTTAGCTTTTGTTTCTTTCACCAATTTATAACCTGGGTCAGAAACAAGCGGCATGCCAGCGTCAGATACAAGCGCTATTTTTTTGCCTTCTTCGATTTGGGCAATGATATGCGCGCGCGTTCTATCAGCGTTATGATCATGATAAGTCGAAAGTGTTTTCTTTATATTGTAAAAGGATAAAAGTGTTTGTGTAACGCGTGTATCTTCACAGTAAATGTAATCCATTTGCTTTAATATTTCGATTGCACGAAAGCTTATATCGCCTAAATTACCAATGGGGGTCGCAATTAAATAAAGTCCCGATTTTACAACATTTTTTTTTAAATCGTCATCATGCATTTACTTCAGCCAAACTTCCCTATAAAATGAAATTCTCATATTCGTATTGAAGGGTGCATGTAATGCTTGGTTTTGTCAAATTGAAAAACGCGCGGATTTTTTTTCAATTCATGTTTATCGCCTTGTTTTTAACGGGTTGTGACACAATGCATAAACCTCAATCTTCATCGATTCCTATTTTACCTGATCCCACACTTCAAAAACACTCTTTGCCTCAAAAAAGACAAGGTGAACAAACACTTGTTGCACTTCTTTTACCTTTTTCTGGATCTGGTCAAGAAGTGGGTAAATCCATTATGGATGCAGCTAAATTAGCGCTTTTTGATCTTAAAGCACAAAATATAATATTAAGACCTTATGATACTGGCGCTGATGCTAATCAAGTCATAACACAAGCTGAAAATGCGATTCGTGATGGTGTTGAGGTCTTTTTAGGACCTGTCTTTTCTCAAAGTACACGCGCTATAACAGCTTTAGCACAACAAGCGAACGTCCCTGTCTTAAGTCTTTCGAACACACCTGAAATTGCAAATAGAGGCATCTATCCTTTGGGCTTTAACCCTGGTGAACAAACAAAATTCTTAACAGAATATTTAGTTGAAAAAGGGTATAAAAAAATTGCGATTTTAGCACCCAATACGCGTTATGCACAATTAGCGGTCGAAAGCTTAAAGCAAGGTGCGCATCACGCAACCATTACACGTGAAGTATATTATGATCGCTCGACGACACGTTTTGGAGAGCATGTGCAGTCTCTTTTAGGGATTGCGCCTGGCCATGTACCTAATCCAAAAGATTTTATGGATGCCATTTTTATTCCTGAACGTGCTGATAAATTAGCTCAAATTGTTGAAGTGCTTGCGCATCAAGGTGTTGATTTTAAAAACATTAAAGTCTTTGGGCCTGATATCCTTAAAGAAGCAAGTGCAAGTAAAGAAATATTACTTAAAGGAGCACTTTTTGCAGCGCCTGATTCTGTTGAACGTGAAAAATTCAGAAAGCGTTTTATGGATACATATCATTACGAGCCCAGTGAAATTGCAACCATTGCTTACGATATGATCGCCCTTATTACATCCTTTACCAAAGAAGGCCTTAAAGTATCAAACGAAGCCTTAACTCAAAAAGAAGGTTTTAACGGTATTGATGGTCCATTTAGATTAAATGTTCATGGTGAGGTAGAGCGTCGTTATGCTATTTTTGAAGTAGATCAAGGGGCTGCACGTATTATTGTGCCGCCATCACGCCATTTTTAAAAAACATTTATCTAACAATATTTGTCACTATTGTTGACGTTTTTTCGTTTTCTTATATTATACTATAGTAAAATTATTCTTATAAAGTCTATAGTATTTTCCATTTTGGTTAATAGAGCGTCATTCGTCGCTCATGTAGGAAGAGACTACACTTCGTTCCTCATTTCTTCTCTTAACCAAAAGCGAAAACACTATATTATTGAAAGGACTTCAAATGAAACATATCATATTGTTAACACTACTCTTTATGCCAAAGCTCTTATTTGGTATAGAAATATGCGAAAATAAAGCTGCCATAGATTTAGAAGATATTCAAGAAATCCAAGAAAATGGAAATATATTAAAATATTCTTATACGTATAAGGATAAAGTTTCATATTATACATTAAGTATTTCTGATTTAACGAAACAACATTTAAAGCATGCAAATCCTCTGAATCATAATTATATTGGCGAACAAGATGAAAATGGACATTATGTTTTTTCTATAGATTGCACCTCTAAGGCAATCATTCCACATAAGAAACACAAATCTATTCGTAATAACAATAAAACTATTTGTACAGAAAAAACATCATTTAAATTAATACCGATATCAAATCAATATGCACAAATATTAGAAAAAATTAATGCATTTAAAAAATTACCTATAGACATGATAAAGTTAGTTCGACAAGAATTCATGAAAAACCATGTAGATATTGGTTCTAAATTTACACTTGATTATTTTGTTGCGTTGCATTTATTAGCAAAAAATGATCCCACCGCAAAATCAGCTCTTCAAGAGAATAATTTTTTTGCAGACAATAATCCTGATTACGTTTTTGGGTTAGGTAAAGAAAATCAGAAAATTAGATTTCTTTTGAAGAAATATTCATATAAAAAGTAATTAAGTTTAATTTGCAATTATTTCACTAGACTTCTTTCGAAACCCGCTAATGTGAGGCGAGTGATAGAAGATTCGGCACGGAAGACCGCAGTGTATTCTTCCTACATGAACGAAGAATGACGCTCTATTAACCTTAATGGATTATGCTATACATCAATGCAAACATATTCTTTCAAAAGGGGCATCAAGTGAAAATGCAGGAATGGCAACTTGAAAAGATTCGCCTTTTTCATTTTCCATCTCGTAATCACCGACCATGAAACCAGAAGGCGTGTTTAATGGTGTGCCGCTCGCATATTCATAGATTGATCCAGGATTTAATACAGGCTGTTCGCCTACGACACCAGGTCCTTTTATTTCTTGTGTGCGACCTTTGGCATCTGTTATGCGCCAATAACGATTGATAAGCTGAACTGGGTCTTCACTTAAATTTTCGATACGGACATAGTAAGCCCAAACATAATAATGCTCATCTGGTGAGGATTGTTCTTCTAAGTACACAGGACGAACACTTACTTTGATTGAGTTCGTAATCTTGCTAAAATTCATGACGTATCCCTAATATTTTTAATCTTATCGTCTTGAACAAATTCAGTATAGCAACTAACGGTTGAATTGCGCAATAAAATTTTAAACATTAAACCTAAAATGAAACACATCACCATCTTTTGCGATATAATCGCGTCCTTCAAGACGCATTTTACCTTGCTCTTTTGCGCCTGTTTCACCTTTTGTATCAATGTAATCTTGATAGGCGATTGTTTCAGCGCTGATAAAGCCACGTTCAAAATCAGTATGGATAACACCCGCAGCTTGTGGTGCTTTAGCACCTTTAGTAATGGTCCAAGCGCGCGCTTCTTTAGGTCCTATGGTAAAAAACGTCATTAAATTTAAAAGATTATGACCTTCGCGAATGACTTTATCAAGACCTGGCTCACCTAGGTTTAAACTTGCTAAGAATTCTTTTTTATCATCTTCGCTCAATTGAGAAATTTCAGATTCAATTGCTGCTGAAATCACAACGAAGGGCGCTTTTTCGGTTTTTGCTTTTTCCATAGCAATGGCACTAAATTTATTACCTGTAGCAGCCGACCCTTCATCTACGTTAAATACATATAAAATAGGCTTCGCTGTAATAAGATTTAGCAGTTTGAAATAAGGTTTTTCTTCGTCTGTCACCGATATTAAACGTGCAGGTTTACCATCACTCAATAATTTTAAAGCTTTTTCAGACAATTCTAGTAAAATTTTACTTTCTTTATCGCCTGTTTTTGCTTTTTTGGATAAAGATTGAACACGTCTTTCAAGGCTTTCAAGATCAGCAATCATCAATTCTGTTTCAATGATTTCAGCATCACGTAAAGGATCAATATCGCCTTCAACATGTGTAATATCATCATCTTCAAAACAGCGTAAAAGATGAATAATGGCATCGACTTCACGAATATGTGCAAGAAATTGGTTGCCAAGGCCTTCACCTTTACTTGCACCACGTACAAGTCCTGCGATATCAACAAACTCCATTTGGGTCGGAATTATTTTTTGAGAGCCAGCAATTTCAGCTAATTTAAGTAAACGAGGATCAGGGACTGCGACACGTCCAACATTAGGTTCAATCGTACAAAAAGGATAATTCGCCGCTTGTGCTGCAGCCGTTGCTGTTAATGCATTGAATAATGTTGACTTACCTACATTTGGAAGACCAACGATACCGCAATTAAAACCCATTCTAAAATCCTATATCTTATAATTTATGTTGTTTCGTGTATTTTAAACTGCCCTAACTCACCTGCAAAAAGATCTGCTTTACCGCGTATAAAAAAAGGCAATGCGCGCGCAATATGGTCAAAACAATCTTCTAATTTGTCTAATTCGTGTTTTTTAAAATCGGACAAGACGTAAGAAGATACTAAATTTTTATCACCTGGATGACCTATGCCAATGCGTAATCTATAATAATTGGGTGTAAGCCGACTATCAATACTACGTAATCCATTATGTCCACCATGTCCGCCGCCTAATTTAAATTTTAATTTTAATGGATCGAGCGCAAGTTCATCATGAATCACAAGTGTGGATATGCACGGAATCTTATAAAATTGACTAACGGCGCCTACAGAAAATCCTGAATTATTCATAAAAGTCATAGGCTTTAATAAAAAGACTTTGATATCTTCAATTTTACCTTCGGCAATTTCACCCTGAAAGTTTTTTTTCCAAGGCCCAAAATTAAAATGGCGATGAAGTTCATCCACCGCCATAAAGCCGACATTGTGTCTATTGTTCTTATATTGAGTACCCGGATTACCAAGTCCTGTAATAAGAAACATACTCAATTCTTTCAAACTGTGGAGGGTGTCAGATTTCGGGATTCGCAATGCTCATGTATGAAAAAATACACTCCGCTTGTTTCACCACTCATCTTCCTACCCACATTTCGAAATAATTTGAGTATATTCATTGTGGGCCCTTATTTCGTTTCAGCAGCAGCTGCTTCAACTTTTGGTGCAAGAATTGTTGCAATTGTATAGCCTTTATCAGCAGAAGCTAATTTAGCACCTTCAGGCAATTGAATGACATCAAGATGGAAAGCATGTCCAAATTCAACGCCAGTTAAATCAATATCTAATGAATGTGGAATTGCATCAGCACGGCATACAATTCGAATTTCGTGATGAACGACGTTAAGAACACCGCCTCTTTTAAGACCAGGTGATAATGTGTCATTGATGAATTTGATAGGCACAGAAACTGTTACCATTGTTTTGCTTGTAACGCGCAAAAAATCAACGTGAATAGCTTTATCTGATACGGGATGAAGTTGTAAGGCTTTTACGATGGTTTGTTGTGATTTGCCATTGACGTCAATGTTAAATAATCTTGTATAAAACCCAGCTTTATACATTTCTTTCGTAAATTCACGTGGGCATAAAGAAATCAAATCTGGTGTTTCTCCATTGCCATAAATAACAGCGGGTAAACGATTTTGGCGACGTTCTTCGCGTGATGCACCTTTACCGGCTTTTAAGCGAGCAAAAGCAGTTAAATTTGTAGATTCAGTCATGAAATATCCTCCTGAACATTTCGATTAATAAAGATAGTCTGTTTTCTGACCTCCAGGAGTGTCAGGAAAGTGGGTTATCGTATACTATTTTTCTGCATTAGTCAAAAAGAGATGAAACAGATTGCTCATGACTAATTCTGTAAATAGCCTCGCCTAATAATTGAGCAATACTTAATTGTTCAATTTTAGAATAAGATTTTTGTTTTTCTGTTAATTGAATTGAATTGGTGATGACAATTTTCTCAAGTGGAGAATTTTGAATGAGCTCACCAGCATTACCAGATAATACACCATGCGTTACATAGGCTGAAACCGATAAAGCACCCTTTTGAAGTAATGCATTGGCAGCATTACAAATTGTCCCACCACTATCAATAATATCGTCTACTAATATACAATGTTTATCTTGAATATCACCGATAATATTCATAACTTCTGAAATACCAGCACGTTCACGTCTTTTATCAATAATGGCAAGATCCGTATCAAGTCGTCCAGCATAGGTGCGTGCGCGTACAACGCCGCCTACATCTGGGGAGACAATGACAAATTTTTTGTTTTGATACCGGTTGCGTATGTCGCGTACCATCACAGGTGTTGCAATGAGGTTATCTGTCGGCACATCAAAAAAGCCTTGGATTTGACCAGAATGAAGATCCAAGGTTAAGACACGATGCGCACCTGCTATTGTTAGCATATTTGCAACTAATTTAGCAGAAATAGGCGTTCTTGGGCCTGTCTTTCGATCTTGTCGCGCATAGCCATAATAAGGAAGCACTGCAGTGATACGTTTGGCGGATCCTCGTTTTAGGGCGTCAATTGCAATGAGTAATTCCATTAAATGATCATTAGCAGGGTAGGAAGTCGATTGAATCACAAAGACGTCTTCACCGCGAACATTTTCCTGAATTTCAAGAAAAATTTCTTTATCCGCAAAAGAACGAACTGAAGCCATCACAAGTTGAGTGTTGAGATTTCGACAAATTTCTTCAGCCAATGGTTTATTGCTGTTACAGGCAAGAATTTTCAATTATGACGGCTCCCAGATGTTTAGTTTTTATTTTCTAATAAGTGTTTTATGTCCCGTAATGTGATCGCTTCATAAAAACTATTCCGCCTCTTCTGTCAACTCTTCGGACATAAAACTATTACGTCTAAATTGCGTAATAATAAGATCAACCTCAGTTGGTTCAACGCCATATGTTTTAAGGACGGCACCGCCTAATTGAAGGCTAGCTTCAAGCGTTTCAGGGAAGGTCGATGTGACGCCAATTTTTTGCAATTCTCTGACATGCTGACCATCACGCGCACGTACAAATAAAGGCGTTTGCGGAAAGTCATATCTTATATTCATAACTGCGCGGGTAGCGAGTTTTTTATCACCAATGGTAATCACAATTGCGCGCGCACGCGACGCACCAACGGCACGTAATACTTCACCAAAACAGGAATCGCCGTAATAAACAGGCATTGCTTTGGAACGACCTACGGCAACCCGGGAGGCATCAATATCAACAGCAACAAAAGGAATCGATTGATCCGTTAATATTTTGGCAACTGTTTCGCCCACGCGGCCATAACCTGCAATAATAACGTGATTTTCAAGATCCTCTGTTTCTTCTTCCAGCCACTCAAGTCGCGTATTTTGTTTTTTCTCAAGTTTTGCGCAAACAGGCCAGAATAACGTTACAAGTAAAGGTGTCATGGTCATTGAAAGCGTGACCGTAATATACATTAATTGACTTACTTCGTGGGGTATTACAGAAGCTGATACTTCGTTTAAAAGCACGAAAGCAAATTCACCGCCTTGTGATAATAAAATACCTAATCTTATGGAAGGTCCTAATTCAAATTTAAAGACAGTAGCTAGTCCAAAAAGAATAATTGCTTTTAAGCTCAAAAGACCAAAAACGAGCATAAGTATTTTATCAAATTCATTAATCGCAAGAACTATATCGAAACGCATACCAATGCTCATAAAGAAAAGACCGAGTAATATACCTTTAAAAGGCATAATGTCAGCTTCAACTTGATGGCGATATTCCGTTTCAGCAATCAACAAACCTGCTAAAAACGCGCCTAAGGGCATTGATAAACCAGCTTTATAGGTGGCCCAGGCTGTACCTAGAATCACAAGAAGTGTGACTGCTACGAATGCTTCGGGGCTTTTGCTAGAGGTTACAACACGATAAATAGGTCGTAACAGTAAGCGTCCTGCTAAAATAATGATGACAAGGGCAAATACAGCTTTAAGCAAAGCCAATCCTAGGGCAGAGCCTATATCTTGTGTTTCTGCACCCAAAAGCGGCACGATCGCCAATAAGGGGACAACAGCAAGATCTTGAAACAAAAGGACGGAAAAACTAGCACGCCCAAAGCGTGTTGACATCTCGCCGCGATCAGCCATAAGGCGTAATACAAAAGCTGTCGATGATAGGGCTAAAGCACCACCCAAAATAATGGAACCACTTATGGAGAGGCCTGCAAAATAGGCGATAACACCAATGCACAACGATGTAATAAGAAATTGTGCGGATCCTAGGCCAAAAACGTATAAACGAAGACTTTTCAGACGTTCAAAAGAAAGTTCTAGTCCAATTGTAAAAAGAAGAAAAACAATACCATATTCTGCAATAAGATGCGCGCCATCTGTTTCGGCAATAAATTTAAAGCCTGCGGGTCCTAAAAATGCGCCAGCGACTAAATAGCCTAAAATGGGGGAGATTTTAAGGCGGCGAAACAAAGGAACAATGATAACAGCTGCAAGCAAAAATATGAGCACATCTGCGAGCTCGAATTGAAATGATGAATGAGCGGCTGTTTCTGTTGACACGGATATCCAATAGTTTCCAGGGGTTTAAATCTATTTCTTATAACGCATTTAATGGTTTTTATCAAGATTAAAAATGCTAAAAATCAGGCTTTTTTATCATTTAGTTTCACTGAATCGGTTTATTTTTTTATAGCAGGTATGTTGTATATTTTTTGTACACAATGTTTCTTTTAATCGTGTGTATGCATAAAAATTGCAGAATTTTTATAGGATATGGGTGTAGATCAGATAGATTTAAAAACCAATCAAAGTCTAAATTGAAAATGTATGTAGATAAATATAATTTCGTGTTTTATTCTGTGTTTTTACATAAATATATTGATATTTTGTTTTAAATAGTATAGAACTTGTCTATAGTTTAAATATATAAATATACTTTGATATAAAATTAAAAAAGGTTGCATCTCTGTAATTAATAATTTTTTTAAATAAAGCTTATTTTAGTAAAAATAATTACATTAATATTTTAACTAATTAGATAAATATTTCAAACAATTAAATAAAAGGAAATAGAAATGAAAATATATAAAACAATTTTATTGGCATCTTTGCTACTCATGGGTAATGGTTATCATTCATGTTATAGTGTGGGTGATTTACCAAATGAAATATCTAATATGGATATAGCTAATATGGATATAGATGATATTGATATAGCTAATATTAAAATAGATGACATGGAAATAGATAATAATATAATAGATAGCAATGAAAAAGAATATTATATAAGATGTGAGGAAGATCAATCTCACTTGGTCTTAGGTCTAGTTCGTTATCCTAATGTAGAAAAATTAGATATAAATGCATATAGTAACGAATGTCCTTTTTCTGTAAAAAAGATTTTTCCAAATTTAAAAAGAATCAATATTTATTATTTAGATAATGTAGAATTATGTGATATACCTGAAGATTTAGAGGCATTACTTATTCACAATTCAACGATTTCAATAAATTTAATAACAGGTTGTAAAAAATTAAAAAAATTATCTATTATTGGAATACAAAACGATACTATATTAGCTGAAATTTTATATAATCTACCAAAATCTTTAGAGTCTTTTACACTACGTTCTTCTTCGTTAACTACTTTACCTGAGGATTTTAGTGAAATGTTACCCAATCTAAGGTATTTAAATATTGCAAATAATCCTAGATTAAATTGTGTTTTAGACAATAAAATTGTTGGGCCTTATGTTCAAACAATTATTTTAATGGGTTCAGAAAATATAAAAATAATTGATATTAAAGCAAAACCTATTGATGCTGAATATATTACTGTATCTGCTGAGGGTGCATATCAAGATTTTGTGTACTTACCATATGGTAAATTTGATGGTTCTATTAATGGCGAACATATTCATAATATGGAAGATTTTGCAAAACGTTATTTTGTTCACTCAGGGTCTTTAGAAATTTGCAAACCTTCTGAATATTTACATGCATATTATCCTGATGTTAATCCTGAAGAGGATGATTTGATAATAAATATAAGTGAAGATGGAGAATATTCATTTGATCTTTACAATGGCATTGAGGAGGAGGATGATTTTTGGACAGAAGCTCAAAAAGAAGCTTTTGTTAATATGCTTAATGAAGCTCGAAATCTTCAAAAGAATATTCGTGACAACATTCGTTTCAAAAGAGT